>DASWDL010000159.1:0-5302 GCA_036395315.1 Nitrososphaeraceae archaeon | reverse complement strand
TGCCAAGTGTAAAAATTGTCTACCCCAGTCCAGGACAACAGATTACTCCAAATAATAATACTTTGACACTCAGAGGTACGTCAAGTGATAATTCTACAAGCAATTGTGAAGTTTCTATAATTCTAAATAATATTAAACCTTATCAACCAACTTTACCAATCAAAGAGAAAGACTATTCATCATGGACTATTGACCTTAGCCAGTCATACATTCCGATAAAGGAAGGACAGAACAAGGCAACGGCTAAGATATCTTGTATTGCTACTCCCGTCAATAATACAAAATGGTATAGCGTCGAATTTACTGGTATATTTGAAAATAGCACCAAGAATGATACTATACCGATAAACAAAATAAATCAAGAAGAGTTGAATCACAAAAATAACAACATCAGTAATGCTCAAATTACATCTTTAAACAAGACTAATGAGACTATAGACAACGTTAGCTCGCAGATTTCTTCTTTAATTGAAACAACGGTTCCGAAACAATTGTCAATTGCTATCCAATTAAGCAAGAATCCAATTTCGAGAGGTAGTTTACAGACCGCAAATGTTAGAATTTCCGATTCAAAAACAAGTTTGCATATAGCAAACGCAACCGTGGAGACAATTGTTACATCTCCTTCGGGAAAATCAGTAAAATTTGAACACATTACATCATCAGCTGGCAATGCTTCGTTTTCATGGAAAGTCGCTAGAGTCTCCGAAATGGGGTTAATACATATCAAAGTTCAGGCATTTGCAACTGGCTATGTATCAAACCATGCTACGGCCTCATATGAAGTTGTGAAGAATTCAGGTACTAAGAGCCTAAATCCCTTTACATAGCACCACATTTTCATGCGGTACACAGTCTACGTCAAATTTAATCCGATTGATAAAATTCTAGTTAATGGTAACGAGATAACAATTTGCTTAAGGTCCAAGCCTGAGAGAGGCAAGGCTAATAGAGAATTGGTAGATAGGTTAGCTAACTATTTTGGAGTGTCTAAAAATAAAGTACATATTATTTCAGGGTTGACTTCTACTAAGAAGCTAATTGAAATCCAAGAAAAGAACCAATAATTTGCCGATTAATCAGTCATTTAAAAATCATACTGAGAATATATAAGAAATAGTAGGGAAAAATTTGGTATCTAGTTGGCATAGGCGGAACAATAATACTCATAGTCGTTTGGACAATATCCAGGTACCCCGATAACCCAATAACTGGAAGAGGTTTTTACCTATAAATTCACTGGGAGTCACGATAGAAACATTTCAGATAGTTTAGACGGTATCCAAATTTATATGATGTCGATAAGATAATTTAATGACTATTGGACTTACACCTTAAACTCCTAAAAGATGTAACGGAAACTGACCTTCAAGAATTGGTTGATAATAAAATTCGGCAAGATAAACAATGGGATTACAAGCGAGACCAATTCGGAAGGGCGGATAGTGAAAAGAAAGAATTTTTACAGGACGTCTGCTCCTTTGCCAACGCGATGATATAATAGATTTACTAGAATGGATATCAGAAATAGTGATTGGTTAAGGGGTAGTGTTGTCCTCCTTGGGCTATCAAGCGATGCCAACAAAGTATACATCCTCAGCTGTTGCTGTTGCCGACTATTTATTCTGATAATTATTATGTTCAATGAATTCATCGATGTGCGATTAATATGAGTTATTTATCCGCCATTCTGTTTATATTATCAACTGAGTAACTCCTATTACTTGATTATAATCATTGGTATGTTATGATTCAGATATTTTAGATTACAAGATATTTCTGAATTTGAGGCGCAAGGGGAAGTGTACTCCGTGGCCATACAGTCAGATAATATTCCTGCCTTGTTGATTCAGAAGAGATGGGTGTTAAATAACGTAGCCAGCTGTCGAGCCAGCACGTGCTGCCTCCAGATTCCCTGAGTTCAATATACAAACATTGCGCTGCCTGTCCTCTGCTAGTCCATTTACGACGCTCTAGGAACATCTTTGCAATTATCGTTAGACATGTTTCTATAGTAATAGTTGGTTCAAGTATATTCAATGCCCGACAATGACAAGGCTAATGATATCGAAATGACTGAAGAGCAGAAAATTCACCTAGAGAAGGCACTAAAAGATTGGGCTGAGGAGCAGATGAAGGATGCAGGTGAACTATGTACTAAAATAATGGAACGCACTAAGCAGCATATATTTGAGTTCCAAAATGCCCCTGGGCCTATAGATATAGTTGAGTTTCTAAGTACGTACAGAATGAAGATAATATACCAAATTCAGTACATTCTAGAGGCATCAAATAGTTTAGAAAAAAACTTAGTCGAGGAAAGTAGAGGCTCGTAGTTTTTCAGGGGGACTGTCTGGAAGAATTTAGCGGCCTTGAATTTCTTATTCTGGAAGAGTATTCAGCATTTATTCTCTCAATTCTAATGCTAAAAGTGCTATGTGTCCGTAGTGTTACCACATCCGTAACAATTACCTTGTTTAATGCTTTTGCTTGTGGGCCTTTAGATTATTAGAATGAGCTCCCTTATGTTTTTTATCACCTTTGCCTTTACTTTCATTGTTATCATGCTTTTTTTCATGACTATCCCGGTGCTCTTTATTTCCATTGTGGTGGGGCCCGCCATTGCTCTGCTTGTTACCATTGTCAGTACCGCTTGAACTGTTATCCTTGTCATCTTTCACATCGTCAGAACGACTGTTGGTCTATATGCGTTTGTACTTTTCCCTTATCTAATGATTTATCCTCTAAGGTAAACCACATGGTTTTCATTCTACTACGCCTGGAATAACAAAAGGCCTAGCAACTATAGCTAATTTGCTGTCCAGTCACAATTAAGTTACTGTAGAATTAATTACTTTCACATGACATTGGGTAGTGTTCATCGTGCTTGAACCTGAAAAAATTGAAAAATTCAGAGACAAACTAAATTACATTCGTCAGCTAGTCAGTTAGCGAATTAATATTCTGGCATTCCACCATAGCCCCCACCTCCTGGTGTAGGGGCGCCACCTTTGGGTGCGCCTGCAGATATTATATCGTCTATACGTAATATCATACATGCTGCCTCTGTTGCAGAATTTATGATTTGATTTTTGACTGTAAGAGGTTCATAAATATCTATACTTGATAGGTCCGCAATTTTTCCTTTAAACACATCTATACCATATCTTGCCTTGCCAGACCCCTCAATTTTGGTTCGCAATTCAGCTTGTGCGTCTATTAAAGACATACCAGCATTTTCTGCCAAGACTAATGGAATAGATTCTACAGCTTCGGCGTATTTTTCAGCTGCTAGCTGCTGACGGCTTGCAAGAGATGCTGACCATTCTCTCAGCTTTCGAGAAATAACGGCTTCAGGTGCACCTCCTCCTACAACAACGTAAGGATATTCCACAACATCCTTGACAGCCATTAGTGCGTCATGGATGGACCTTTCAGCTTCGTCTACGACTCTCTGAGAACCACCACGTATTAGAATGGTAACTGATTTTGGGTTCTTGCAGCCTTCAATGAATACCCACTTGTCAGTTTCTACCTTACGTTCTTAGACCTGCTCTGCAAGGCCAATATCGTCTTTAGATAGCTCATCTGTGTTAGCAACAATCCCTGCACCTGTAGCTTTAGAAAGTTTTGTCATGTCGCTTTCTTTAATTCTTCTGACTGCAATTACCCCCTCTTTAGCCAGATAGTGCTGAGCCATATCGTCTATTCCTTTCTGACAGAGTATGACATTCGCTCCTGATGCGATAATTTTGTCAACCATGGATTTGAGCATCCTTTCCTCCTCATTTAGAAACTTTTGCATCTGGTCCGGTGAGCTGATATTTAGTTTGGCGTCGAACTCTGTTTTCTCTATTTCTAAGGCAGAATTTATCAAAGCAATTTTGGCCTCTTGAATTTTCTTGGGCATTCCGGGCTGCACAACTTCCTTGTCAATCACTATGCCCTGTATAAGTTGACTATCGTGCAGAGAACCGCCAGCTTTCTTCTCCACTTTAATGTTATCTAAATCAATTTTGAATTTATTTTCTCCCAATTCATCGGCCACCCTCAAAGCGGCATCAATTACAAGCCCAGATAATACCTCAGAGTTTGTGGTGACCAATTTGGATGCCATTGAAGTCATGGCAATTTTATTTAGAAATCTCCTATCCTTGGGGTCTATTTCAATAGATATTTTTTAATAAATTCGATAACCTTCTTTGAAGCTTCTCTGAAACCTTCTACAACTATTGTAGGATGTACATCTTTATTGAAAAGTTCTTCAGCACTTTCAATTAAAGAGCCAGCAAGCACAACTACGGATTTAGTTCCATCTCCTGCTTCATTATCGACAGACTTGGCGACTTCTACCAGCATTTTGGCTATGGGATGCTCAATATCTATTTCCTTCAGGATAGTCGCACCGTCATTAGTGATTGTTACGTCTCCAGTAGAACCCACGAGCATTTTGTCCATCCCTCTTGGACCCAAGCTTGAACGGATAACTTGTGCAATTAATTTTGCAGCTGCGATGTTGTTCCTTCGTGCATCTCTACCTTTTGTTTCAGTTGCGCCTTCTCTTAAAAGAAGAATTGGAACTCGTCCTTGTTGATATGCAGACAATCTTATCCCTTTACCTCGTATGTGATTTATGAGATATTAATTTTTCTTATTGATTATGGTCACACTCTTTCTTCCCGTCAGTCTCGAAATACAGCGAAGACACATCCTTTTTAGGGAATTCTGCGTATATAGGACAATAGAAATAATGATAAATCGAAGCAAAGCTGAGTTTAAGCCAATAGAAAAGGTCGAGAAAAAGAAAGAGAGACAGTATTTTTGTGTAGGATGTGGAAGTGTAGCAACTCAAACCACACTTTTTAAGATTGAAGGTGCCACCATAATTGAAAGATATTGTGACGGGTGCGCCAAGTCAGTAAATTAAGTTCTGGTCTATTTGGTGCCCGCCATATTTCTTTAACAAACCCAAAGATTCACTTAAATTAAGTAGAGTGCGGTTAGACGCAAAACTATCTTGTTTTATAGTATGGAATGGCAAGGAGTCAGTCGCAACAGATAATCTAATCTTTGGCCAAACCTCGTTTGCTTCAAACCAGGATATTTTTAAGGTCTAAGAGTGGCTATGGATATTATTAATCATGAAATGCGCATGTTGTGGAGAAGATATGCTATTGGACAAAGAAACTGAACGTTTAGTATCTTACAAGTGTCAAGCCTGCGGTTTGAGTAATACCGAACTAAAAAAGAACTGATAACTTTCTTCCATTCTCTCCGTCTAACGCCGGTTGGAAGAGGTTTA
>DASWDL010000158.1:0-12975 GCA_036395315.1 Nitrososphaeraceae archaeon | reverse complement strand
TATAGTTTTGGTTTCTGCGCCTTATCCGCCATTCGGTGTTGCAACTATTTCTTTTGTTGGGTTATCTTCGTATCTGATACTTGTAGGTATCTACTATTCAGCCATATCTGTATCATTTGATATAGGATTACGAAAGTCAATCCGCAAATCCGTACAAGAACATTCAAGATTTCTGCACGGCATTGGAAGGGCTCAACTGGACGAAGGGATACAAGAGGGTGTCATAAAGGTAACTAAAGAATATTCGGACAAATTGGTCCAGCAAACAGGTGTTGAGCCAACTCTAACTATCAGCGATATGAAGCAATACTTAAACGAAGTATTGCAAGAAATTACCCCCGACAAGAATGGACATTCACAGTGACATACGAAAATAAGCCTTTAAACCAGTAAACTCAGCGGGGGTAGTCAAAATCTGGGACACTTTTTTGAGTCAAATTTGATTCACAGACGGCCAGCCCCATGTCAATGATCCCTTATCTATTTTAGTCATCCTACCTGTCCAACTTGTCCTTCTTTTACTCCTTTCATGAATAATTGGTGCTGTCTGATTGATTATTCGTTTGCGTTTCCTAGCATATGATATTTGAAAACTTGGGGCTTCGAGAGAAGATTTTAAATTATTTGTTGAAGTATATCTTATACGATGCCTGCCTGCGAGATTCACAAGGATTTTTTTAATGAAACGTGCAAAGATTGTGATGATGAATATGCAGAATTAAAAGGACACACGATGGGCAGTAACGACAATGCTACACATGATATTACTTCAGTGAACACCAAAAAGTACAAGGAATTTCCTGAGGATCGAGCCAAAAAACTTTACGAAGAATTACTTTTACAATTTTTGAATAGTCCTTACAAACTAAGTGAAGTTGAAGCTGCTAGTAAAGCTCGTTATATTATCAAGAAACAGTGTCTATTACGAAGCCTTCCAATCTGGCAGTGGTTACAATAAAAACAACAAGTGCTCGTGCATGAGCATGCAACACACCCTCCGACGAGCCTTGAGAGATTAAAATGCATTATTATATTTTGGAACGTATTATCATATTGCGTCACAATATAACACACAACACATTTAATTTAGTTAATTTGTTACGTATAATTATACTGTATGACAATTGACGAGCTAGCTGTCGCTTCTCAGAGCGTTGTTTTCTATTTATTGATGGGATCTATTTCTTTTATTAGTGCTATTGTAATCCATGGCATTTTAAAAAGCCGGAGGACCGAAAGCAGGTAGAATATCCTCCTAGAGCAATTGCAATTTTAATACTATTCAAAAAATCTTAATGAAGATGACCGACACAATATTATACCATTGGGCGTTACTAAAAACAGATCGTTGAGACGCATAATTGATCTAACACGCCAAATTGATGTTAACACAAAAGTATTTCCTGGTTCTCCACAACCGTCTGTAATAACTTGGTCGAAAATAAACGTTCAAGGGTATGATTCAGAAGTGGTATTTTTAAGTACGCATACCAGTACCCACATGGATGCTCCATCCCATTTTATAACTGATGCACACAGTATAGATATGATTGATGTCAGTAGGTTCATCTCTAATGCAGCGCTGATCAGAACTCCAAAGAAGGGACCAGACGAATTAATCGTTGTTGATGATATAGTCGATTCCAATGTTGACATTGCGGAAGGCGAAACGCTAGTATTTTCAACCGGGTGGGAAGAAAAAATAACTAATGAAGACTATTTTTCTCACAGTCCAGGATTATCTGTGGATGTCGCACATTTTCTGGTCAAAAAAAAGATCAACGCAGTGGCAATAGATTCACCCAATATTGATCCAGGATATGACAATAGTTTTACTTGTCATAAAATCCTGCTTTCTCATAATATATTAATCGTAGAAAACCTATGCAATTTGAGCAAACTGAAAAACCCAAAATTTACCATAATTGTATCTCCACTCAAATTTACAGGAGCTACTGGATCGCCAGTTAGGGCCATTGGTATAGAAGAATGAGCATATTATCCCAAATGATTACTACTGGTTTTGTAGGTTTCGTGTGCCCAGCAACTCAATATTGTAAGTACACAATGCCAACAAGAGTTTAATACTTCCTAGAATATTCTTACTGGTAATATGCCAACTGCCTATGTTTTAATAAATTGTGATCTAGGATCTGAAGAAGAGATTTTACAGGAGTTAAGAAAATTACCTGAGGTTACCGAGGTAAGTGGAGTTTATGGAGTTTATGATATCATCGTGAAGATAACTTCTGATAGTATGGACAGGCTTCGAGAAACTATAACATGGCACGTAAGAAGGATTGATAAAGTCCGATCCACACTTACGATGATTGTTATCGAAGGTCAAGGTGCCAAGGATAGGAAATATCAGAATACATCATTTTAATATCGTCTTTAGAGAGCTGATGAAAGTCTCGACTTCGGACTGGCTATTAAAGAAATGCGGCGAAGCTCTGACTGCTTTCTTTTTTTCACGCTGCGAAACCGCTCTTTCTGCTACAGTTATGCTATAATTGTCCAACTTGGACACGATTGTCCCTGCATCTAATGATTCAGCTCCAAACGATACGATCGAAGTCCTAAGATTTTCGTCTTGGGGTGCGTTGAGTGAAATATCCTCCATCGCTTCTAATGAACCATTCAACTCCGAAGCAATCTTCATGTTCATTTTTCTAATATTGTTAATTCCTATTCGCAATATGTATCGCAGCGACGACTCTAGTCCTGCAAGTCCCACGTAATTTCTAAATCCGGCTTGAAAATTATGGGGAAATTCAACAAAAGCTATATTCCTTTGATTAGTAAGGATTGCCGAGTCACTTCCCACACTTTGGGGTGTTAGCACTTCGGAAGATTTTTTGCTACAGTATAAAATACCAATTCCTACAGGTCCACAGATCCACTTGAAACCAGGGAAGGCCATAAAATCACATCCGATTTCCTTTACGTCTACCTTAATCGAACCTACACTTTGAGCAGCATCTATGCAGAATAGTACATTATTTTCCCTGGCTATCTTACCCACCTCTGAAACTGGCATTATTGCTCCATTATTGTATAATGCATGACTGAGAGTAATCAGTTTTGTATTTTCATTTTTAGCAAATTTTTCTAATTCCCCTATATCAAAGAATCCCGTAGAATCTATTTTTAACTCGTTGAGTCCAACTCCGAATTTCTCTGAGACTCTTAACCATGGAAAATAATTTGCAAAATGTTCATCTGGTCCTCCTCTAACGACAATCAGATCTGACTTATTCCATCCGATACCAGATGATACTATGTTTAGGCCTTCAGTTGTACTTTGGGTAAATACAATTTCTTCTTGATCACAATTTATAAGATGGCTTACTCTGTATTGAACTTCTTTTATCAGCGTTGTTATATACTCCTGTACTGAAGTCGAATCAGGACCTTCCTCCGAATATTTAAGGAGAAAACCCGTAATGGCCTTAATGGTAGATAATGGAATCGGCGCAAAGGAACCATTATTCATATAAATCCTTTTCTTAACTATAGGGAAGTCCTTTCGGATCAGCTCTAGCTCCTGATCATAACTCATTATAACCACCTTTCGTTCAATCAATATTAAAGTGAATACGATTTATGAGACTCTTTTAGACCCTACAGGCCTTAATACAATTATTTATAATGATCCTTATGCAAAACTTTGCCTCATCTCAACGCTTATCGTAGAGCTAAAAGAAGAACAACGGAAAAAAATATTGTATATCGATCTAGATACTGTTTTTACTGCCTTCGTAAGAGCAGGATTAATCCCGCCTTTTAAAATAGAAAAAATTAATTCTTCACTTTACACTTCCGATATTTTGAGAATATATATTCCTGACGAAAGAATACACCTACCAATATTAGATGTGATCAGGTACATCGACGATGCTTCATTAATCATTTTCGATTCTGTTACTTCATTCTACAGCTTATTTCAGTTCAAAATGGAAACCAACAAAAGTCTTACACGAGAGCTCGGACGTTGTAATCAGTCACTCTTAGTATTGCTGATGTTACTCTTGAAAAACACAAAGTTTGCAAAAATACCACTTCTTGTTACTAGCATGATTCGTTATAAAAGAAAAGGGATGTGGACAAGATCTCCCACAGCCAATAGATTTCTAAGTGCAAAAAGCACTGCGAAACTCTATGTAAGAATGGAGAACGAAAACGACATAGCAGTCAACGTATTATCCCATCCAAATCTAACTCCACAGAAATTTATTCTTCCCGTCAAGGGAATCAAAATACTTTCTGAATCTTAAGTTTTGAGATGGACTAAATAAAACCCAACCATAAGTGATACAGTAAGGATTGTAAAACCAATAGTCAAAAACACCCATTGATTCCTTACAGAAGTTGCTTTCCCTGTCTGAAATAAAAGGTATGCACCGACCATTCCCATAAATAAGATCATTACCGTTACGGCAGTCTCGCCAATAGACTGTATAGATCGGCTTGGCACAACAATCGCTCGGGCTCTAGATCCCTCTATGATTGAATTTACCAATCCTGAGGCAAACGCAAAAAACACAACCAAATACAGTATACCTGCAACAGTTATATATTTTGATTTTGAATAGAGCATATACGTTATCATACCAATAGTATTGATAATTAAGTTTAACGATACTCCAGTCGATTGTAACCTTTTAACTTAATTATTTGTCTAGGTTTCTAACGAAATACTAAATGCAGCGCAATTGGGCAGTTTAGGTTCTATTATAGCTTGATCGTTGATTATAATTCTGCCTTCTAAACGGGCGGGCTCCGTATCCAGCTCTGCCCCCTCTATTTTCAGTATTGTTGAACCTATTATATCTCTGTCTGCCCCTGTAACCGTTACCTGTTGAGCCGTATCTACCGTATCCCGAATAATTTCGCCTATAACTAGATCCATGTGGAGTCGTTCGGATTCTTGGCATTTCGATACCCATCTCATCATTCAATCTCTTGATCGGATGCTCGGTATTTTTCAATATCCTTGTAAAGTCTTCTACCCTATCCTGTGATACTAAAGATATGGCCTTACCGGTTCCGCCTGCTCTAGCCGTCCTGCCTATTCTGTGGAAATATATCAAAGGATCATCTGGAATGTCGTAATTAATTACATGTCCAACAGCAGGAACATCAATTCCTCTTGCAGCTATATCAGTTGCTACTAAAATATCTTCAGTACCAGTTCTGAATCGATGCATTGAATCATCTCTCTGCTTTTGTGATAAATCACCATGAATTGTTATGACTCTCAAGCTTTGCTGCCTTAATTCCATTGCAAGACGTTGAGTCCTTTGTTTTGTGGCTGCAAAAACAATTGTTTGTTTTTCGTCCCTCATTTTTATGAGATTGCATAAGTGTTTGAATTTTTCCCTTTCTTCTACAACAAGATAGGATTGATCTATTGTATCTAAGCTAAGTTCTTCTTCGTTAAGCTTCACCTCTTCCGGATTTTGCATATATTCCTGCGCCAGTCTTGATATTTCTGGAGGTATCGTCGCAGAAAACAAACAGGTCTGCCTATCTTCGTGCACATAGAAAAGGATGAACTTTATGTCGTCGATGAAGCCCATATCAAGCATTCTATCGGCTTCGTCAAGAACGACGAATTTAACTTCTTCCAGCTGGATAGAACCACGCTTCAAATGATCTATCAATCTTCCAGGGGTCGCTACTACAACCTGTACTCCTCTCTTCAATTGACTGATCTGCAAGCCCATACTCTGTCCACCATAAACAGCTAAAGCTCTGATCCCTGAATACTTTGAAAGTTTCCTAATTTCATTAGTGACTTGCATGGCCAGTTCTCTTGTAGGAACCAAGATCAATGCTTGAATTGGTCCGTTCTTTTTTACCCTTGTCACTATAGGAAGGGAAAACGCTGCAGTCTTTCCGGTACCTGTATGGGCCTGACCGATAACATCCATACCCTTTAAAATAAGCGGGATTGTGGATTCCTGGATTGGAAAAGGATCCTTAAATCCATTTTCATCCAGAGCCCTAAGTGCTTCTATACTTAAACCTAATTCTTTAAACGATTTCATTTTCTTTCTACTATCTCTTTTGTTTGGATTTGTAACAAAAGTTACGGAAGACGTGAAAAGCAAATATTATTACCTTACAAATCCGCCGCTCGTCTTTTGTATATTAATTGTCCTGACTGAGGGATATAATAAGGTATGTAGAACACGTACCTCAAAGGTCCAGAATTCAAAACTAAGGAAGAATGTTTTAAATAAGTTCAGGAAAGATCTATCAAAACATGATGAGTGAGGATGAGAATATGCAGGAAAAAAAACTGCGTGGCTCCGGGGGTTTTGTGATTGCCCGTGTTAGTGATGAAGAGCAAAAGAAAGGCAACTTAGGCGGACCAGAATTATTCTTGGCTGGTGTCGGCAGACTGCCATCCGAGCGTTTTGTAAAGTACCATTGTAATAAATGTGATAAAGATTATGACGGTGCCCCCAGTATAAGTTCTGAAAATCCTAATGAAGATGTTGGAGAAGGAGTGATCCTAGTAGAGAAAGGGGAATATAAGTGTCATACTTGTACGTCAACGATAGCACAGTACAGAAAATTTGATTCAACCTCTTCGAAAGAAAGCTCTGATCCGACAAATTCTCAACCGCCGCCCAAGAACGTTGTAGACTCTCACAAATCAAAGAAAGTACTAGAAGTCAAAGATGATTCCAAAAATTTCAAGTCATCATCACGTAATGATGGATACGTTTTAATGGAGTCCCTTATTGGCATGCCTGCATATGATGGCGATGCCATGCTGGTAGGCAATATCAAAGAAATTGGGTTACGCAGATCGTCTCGTGGGAAAATGGACATTAATTTTAAAATTTCAAAGGGCCAAGGGTCAGTTAACAATGAGGTCGAAGAAATTTCGTGGAATAGTATTTCCAAGATTGGAGATATAATATTGCTCGCTCAAACAACCGATCAAATTCAGTCCCAGGATAACAGAGATTCTGGTGACTTACGCCGTAAATGTACATCCTGTGGCTTCGAAAACGAAGCAGATTCCATTTACTGCGCCGATTGTGGTAAAAAAGTCACATGAAATATAGGCTCACTTTTTTCTTAGACCTATCCGTACGTCAACAGCGCAGACTCCCTTTCCCTCATCTAACACCAGTAAAGGATTCAAATCGAATTCTTCTATTTCAGGAAAGTCAGTTACTAGCTGGGAAAGGCGCAATAGGGAGTCTACAAGTGCACTGATATCGGCTGGTGCTTGTCCTCTTACACCCTTAAGTAACTTGGCGGTCTTTATTGATTCCACCATGTTAATTGCTTCCTGTTCATTTATCGGTGCTAATCTGAAGATAACATCCTTAAGCACCTCGACATAAATTCCGCCAAGTCCAAACATGATTAGTGGACCAAAGAGTGGATCGTTTTTTGCGCCCAAAATAATTTCTCTAGCAGATTCAATCATTTGCTGAACCAGGACACCTTCTATTTTCGCGTTCTGGTTATATTTTCTGGCATTACTAAGAATTTCTTCAAAAGATTTAGAGACTTCATCGTTTTGAAGACCAACCTTTACGCCTCCAGCATCAGATTTGTGAATTATGTCCTTAGAAACAATCTTCATAACCACCGGATAACCTATCTTTCTAGCGATTTTCACACATTCTTCGGCGTTAGTACCTATTTCGCTTTTTGGACGGGAGAACCCATATGCTGCCAAAACCTGATATCCTTCTTCTTCTAGAAGATTAGTTCTGCCAGACTCTCTGACCCTATCAAATGTTTGTTTGACCTTTTCTCTATCAATGTTGAATCTTTTTTCTCTTGCCTCAGGTAGTCCGAGCCAGGAAGCAAAGTCATACATTGATTTTAAGGTCTTGATAGCCGGTTCAGCGTAAGGAAAATGAGGAATCCCTCCGTCAGAGAGAATTTGCTTATTTTCAGTACCTTCTGCAAGTCCCATTAGTGCAGCAAGGGATGTTTTTTCTGAATTAACCGTTGTTTTTACTATGGTTCTAGCCAAGTCGTTATAATCTAGAGTAGCAGACGGAGTACACATAGTGACAATCGAGCCAACATTGGGATTTGCTACTACCTCAGTAAGGACCCTTTCAAATCGGTTAAAGTCTGCATCACCTACAATATCTATTGGATTTCTGGCAGACCCATGCCGAGGAATGACTTTGGAGATTGTGTCTCGCGAAGATGATATGTCAGCCATTTTAATCCCGTATTTTGAACATGCGTCGGTGGAGATGATTGCAGGACCGCCAGCATTAGAAACAATCACAATTCCCTTATTGCTAGCCGGAATGGGCTGCTTCGAAAATGCCGTCGCAAGATCAAATAACTCCTGCATTGAATCAACTCTAATAACATGAGATTGAATAAAGAGTGCATCATACACTTCATCAGCACCCATTAGTGCACCTGTATGAGACATCGCCGCGCGTGCGCCTTCTGGAGTTCTGCCAGCTTTAAGAACAACTACTGGCTTTCTGCTCTTTAGAGTTGTTTTTTTTGCAATTTCCATAAATCGTCGTCCGTCGTGAATATCCTCTAAGTACATAATGATTACGCGTGTTTCTGGGTCTCCATAGAGAAGATCTAATATATCGTTTTCGTCTACATCAATCTTGTTTCCCATACTAATGACCTTTGAAAATCCTATACCTTGTGCCATAGCATCTTCTACAGTAGCAGCACAAATAGCTCCGCTTTGTGATACGAGCGCGATTCCTCCATGCTTTGGTGTAATCTTTAGAAAGGTAGCATTCATCATATTGTCTTTAGATAAACTCATAATTCCTAGACAATTTGGCCCTATTACTCTCGTTCCGTATTTCTTGCAAATTGCTGCAACTTCCTTTTCAAGCATAGCACCCTGTTCGTCCACCTCCTTAAAACCAGCTGAAACTATTATAGCACCTTTGATTTTTTTCTTCCCAAC
This sequence comes from Nitrososphaeraceae archaeon, assembly GCA_036395315.1. Classification (GTDB taxonomy): domain Archaea; phylum Thermoproteota; class Nitrososphaeria; order Nitrososphaerales; family Nitrososphaeraceae; genus TA-21. The sequence continues at coordinate 4,034 of DASWDL010000158.1, read as the reverse complement.
CTCCTCCATTACTTGAGGTACTATTTTATTGGGCGTTGCCACTACAGCTAGATCAATTTCTTCTGGTATATCGAGTACACTCTTGTACGCTTTGAGGCCAAAAACGAACTCATTTGATGGCGTCACGGGATAAATTTTTCCCTTGTACCCACTCTTTATGTTGGAAAAAATAGCTCTCCCTATCCCGGATTTCTCAGATGCTCCTATGATGGCAATGGATTTTGGTGAAAGAAAGACACTATTAGATGCATCATCTGAAGTCATATAAAAAATAACAATTGGTAACATAGTTATAAATGCATGTGGTATCCTACGTAATCGACCCGCCGAAATGATCCCAGCTTCCACAATAAAATCATATACTATATCAAAATTGCACAAATTTAGTAATAATGGAAGATTTCTGCTCCGAAAATTTTTTACCTTGGAGTTTGAACAAGCAATGCAATTAGTACCTCGCTCTGGGTTCAGATCTCTATTATGGTAACGACCGCGACAATCGAAAGTTAATTTATCTTCGGACAATGGATTGCATCAATTTTTGCATGGTTATCGATATGACAACATACGTTAGCTTGTGGTTGTCCAATAACAGATGCATTACAGGGAGTAATGACAGGATAACAATTTTTTAGAAATAGTAACCCAAATTCGAGACTTCTATTATCTTGTAACAATAATACCGCAAATCCAATAAAAAACAAGTTCAAATTGTCATACATTTGAATTGCGAAAGTTAACGATTTAGGTCAAGTTAGATGCAAGGCATTAAAAGAAATTCATTAACACTTCTTCCGAATTTACGGATTACTACATTGTCTTGCAATGTGAGTCCATCATCTCATCTCATCTCATCGCAAAAAACGAACCGATTCAAAATCAAATTTAAATTTTTAAATTTACTCTAACCCAGCATTCTACTACATAATTCATTCATCCACCATTCCACCATTCCACCATTCATTTATCTTTCTATAATTTTCCACAAATCCCACAAATTCCACAACTTTCCACAGGTATCCAAACATTTATGAATTTGGGCATGTACTGATATAATCATGATCGTGATAAAAAGAGGAGAAAGTAAGTTTATCATGAAGAACTTTGCGATGGTGATACTAACTGCATTAATACTGGCAGGTTTGGCCAAAATTCCTGTTAGTTTATTTGGTAATGTCTATGCTGCTGATGACAATTGGTACGTCGGAAATGGAGTGAAACCAAACATGTACGTTACATACAAGATACAAAACCATGACACAAACCAAGGTCAACCCTTTACCATGACAATATATTTTAAGGAGCATAATGATACCGGTCGCTATTGGGTAGCTCCCGTATTTGTTAATGATCAAGGAGAAATAATTAACGGCACTTTTCATTTGAGTGATCTCGATCTGACAGCGTTAGGAAGCTCCCAAATACCCCCAGCACTCTTGACATACAAGAATGCGTACGCAAGTTCACTAGAATGGTTGGCTGCTTTTGTCGCAAAACCCGGCCAATCACTCACAGCTCAATACTGGGGAAAGATTGCAGCCATAGGAGGTTCGCCTATTGCTCCTTCAGGGACTCAAACTATTACTGTGTCTGCAGGAACGTTTCCTACTACTATTATCAAATGGCATAAGGGTGTAGATAATATCATTTGGATCAATAAGGATTTTCCATACCCAATAAAAGCACAGACTTATGCTGATACCACAACAGGAAACCCACCTATTCAGTATGCATTTGAACTATTAGCTACAGGACAAGGACAACCCCCCATTCCGAAGAGCGTCCTAGAACTTCCCAAGTCTCCTTTAATCTTGCAAACTGCACGCGGTACATACTATATCGAGTTATTCTTCCCCCCAGCAATCACTACCGGAAATGAAACCAAATTTGGTATTCTCTTCATGGATAATGCGCAAAAGGGCATTACTCAAGTGAGTTACAGCTTTAAAATAATAGATAAGAATGGAACAGCAATAGTAGATTTGCATGATCAAAAAGCACAGGATGGAACAGGAATACAGAAAGTTAAATTCGAAAAACCAGGTCCGATAACTGTAAGAGTATCTATAGATGCAGTTGGTGGTTCAAATATGGGTGACTTTGTGGAAAGCGCAGATTTCAAATTGGCAGCCACTGATATGGGTCAGAACTCCACTCAGAACTTCACACAATAAATAGTTACAATATTTGAACACGAATGTTGAACTATAGTGAACTCCAATCTTAAGTAGACTTTGTAGACAGCATACGCGATAAAACAAATCTTGGAATTACTATATTTAATGAGATCGCTTGACAATACATTAAGTCGTACACTATCTGAAGATTTCCCTTTCACTCATCCATTCGGTGCCATCTCCACAATCTTTGGAATTATTATAAATTTTTCTATTCTCAAGACTATCGATATATTATATAAAATGAGTGGTTAGTATTGGTAAATGCAATCAGCATTATTTCTAAATAGAAAGGATGCGGGACATAAGCTTTCAAAAAGGCTATTGTCGCTCAAGCAAACTCAGTCAAAAGAAAGGAGGAACGAAAGAATAGTCGTCGTAGCCATACCTCGCGGGGGAGTAGTGGTCGGAGATGTAATTGCCTCTGAACTTGGTGCTGAACTTGATATAGTCGTTTCTCGTAAGATTGGCGCTCCTGATAATCCAGAGTTTGCCGTCGGTGCCGTTATGCCTGACGGAAGCCATTTTTTGAATCAAGAATCTGTAAATATGTTGAATATTCCGCTGGAATATATACAGATAAAAACTAATGCCGAATTGAAAGAAATCGATCGCAGATTAAAGTGCTATCGGGGGAGTAACGAGTACGGTAACAAATTTGAATGTAAGACGGTTGTATTGGTAGATGACGGTATTGCAACAGGATCCACAATACTCGCTTCAGCTAAATGGATGAAGAACAAACATAATTGTAAAAATTTAGTTATTGCCGCACCAGTGGCACCAGCTGAAATTTTTAATGATCTAATACAAGTAGCAGATGAAGCGATAGTACTAAATAGACCAGAACCATTCATAGCTATCGGAAGATTTTATGAAGACTTTGCTCAGGTGACTGATGATGAAGTGAAAGATATAATGAGAAAACATGGATATAAAGTCTGATAAAAAAGAAGTTTTCACGGTTCTAACGCTGACGCCGCTTAATTATCCTAATCATTCATTTATCAGATGAACTAAAGGGACTAACTGGGATCAAACACTCCTTTCTGACATTATAAGCCTATTCTACAATAGTTTGACTTTGTTCACGCATAAACTGTGTCAGATAATATCTTCCTCCTGTTCCCTTTCCAGTCGTTCCAGAATCTTTCCACCCGCCGAATGATTGACGTCCAACCATGGCTCCGGTAGTAGCACTTGTTTTTCTATTCACATAAACAACCCCAGCTTCAATCCCTTTGAGAAATTTTTCAATCTCTTCCTTTTTTTTCGTATAGATGCCAGCCGTTAATCCATATTCGGATTTGTTGCACAATACCAAGGCATCATCAAACAAGTTGTACTCAGAGACACACAGGATTGGCACGAACAACTCCTTTTTGAACAAAATATGGTTATCCGGTAAATTGGTTACGATGGTGGGTTGAGCGTAGAAACCCCGTTCTGAGTTACTATCCTTTTTCAGAGAGCCTCCGGTCAGAATTTTACCATCTCTGGTTGCCAATTTAGAGTACCTTTGAAAGTTCTTGTATGAATTAGAATTAATTAACGGGCCTGCAAATGTTTCTGCTTTGACAGGATTCCCAATGATCAATTCTTCAGTCTTCTTTACGAGCTTTGCAACAAATTCGGACTTTATTTCTTGTTGAACGTACACCCTCGAACATGCACTGCATTTCTGTGCCGAATAAGAAAAGGCCGCTCTCACAACTCCTTCTACTGCGCTATCTAGATCTGCCGTTTCTGTTACGATCGCAGCATTTTTCCCTCCCAATTCAGCTATTACAGGCCTTGGCCTTACCTCACTTGATCTTCTAATTAATTCATATCCAACTTCTCTAGACCCGGTAAAGA
>DASWDL010000157.1:0-7063 GCA_036395315.1 Nitrososphaeraceae archaeon | reverse complement strand
ATCAAGTCCCGCATGTGGACAAGTTGTCAAGGGGAATGTCACTCTCACAGCAGATCTAAAATGTCCTGGTGATGGTCTCATAGTCGGAGCAGATAATACTGTAATCGATCTTAATGGTTACTCTATCACCGGCACAGGTCCAGATAGCTCAAAAGTAGGCATAGTAGTACCAAATTCTGACCTTGTTACGATTAGGGGCCCAGGAACAGTACGCTCCTTCCAAGCTGGTATATTGATAACTGGCTCTGACGGCACAAATGTAAAGAGAGTAACATTCGACGGAAATAAGATCGCAGTCTTTATGACAGGAACAACAAACACTGTAGTCGAACAGAACTTGATAGGTCCAAACAGTATAGGCGTAGCAGCTCACTCTAGCGATATGGTCGATGTGCATGCAAACCTCATGTCAAGCAATGGCCTTGCAGGTGTAACTTTTGTTAACACTGACAAATCAACAATTTGGGCAAATAGTATTGGTGGAAGTGCGAACGGCATATTCCTTGATTCACAAAGCGGAAAGAACACAATGAAGTTCAATAACGTCTTGGGCAACACACTGGACATAAATAATGCAGACGGATTAGCTCTGAACATCAATGACAATGAATACTTAAAGAACAACTGTAACACCAGCAACCCAGTTGGCGTATGCGTCGGGACATAACCCCCTCTTCACCAAACTGACTTAAAAAGACCTCTGCGAGAAAAGTGTGTCAACCTCCATTTTTTTATTATTTTTGCAATAATTTTGAACTTAATATTTTAGAGATTTACTAATATCTGACCATCCGAAGTCTTGAGATTAGTTTAGGTATTGCATGACAGTGAATTTGTCATATTATGACAAGGGACTATTACTTTTACCCATAACGATAAGCAGAAATTTATATATCATAGATAAGTACCGATAAATTGATGGTAAAAGAACTACAGGGCTTGAATCTAATTTCATGCGGTGTCAGTACGATCCTAGTAATGCTTATCTCGATTACAGTTTCAGACCCGTTATTTGCTCAACCCGGCCTGAATGCCACGCAGTCTCAAAATGTCAGTAACGCTATTGCAAATGTTCTCAATATAACAAATCAAACAAATCCGACGGGAGCGGTTGTGCAACAAATGATTGAGGCAACTTCAGCTGCAAACTCAACTTCAGCTGCAAACTCAACTAATGTTGCTTCTTAGCCATTAATAAGTCAAAGGAACTGGTTATTTTTTATCTGAGTATCTAGATGCTAATCTGTACCTTACATATTTATCATCAGGAGAGAACCTCGGAGGGTATGCATCACTAGTAGGGTTACCGCACCGCTTGCATATTTCAAACAATGTGTATTTATTGCAAGTTTTGCATTTTTTTAAGAGTCGTTTCAGTTTGAAACATCCCTACGTTTCTTCGAGTCCTGGCGGGTATAGCGAAACAAGCCTCCCTTCTTCTCGATCATAGAGGATATTTTCTCTATAGAGTTATTCATGGTTTTTTCAGCAATTTTAAAATTTTCTGCCCTTGAAATAATTCTGTACTTGGGAGCGGCTATGTATGTGATCGAGATCTTAGAGTTCCCTTTATCTGACTCGACGGAAGATAGGATGTCTTTGATCATGTCTACTCCATTTGGTGCTCGTATTGATATTTCTAGAGTACCCCGAACTTCGACTTCCGGTATTTGGATTTTCCTGCTTTCCTCTTCAATTGAAGTTCTTAGGTCATCTGGGATCTCTATGGATTTAATTGCCTCGATTCCTTTTCTAGCAACAATTTCAAACATATCATAGACGTAGTCAAACTTTAGCAGGACTTTGTCCTCCAGCTCATGGATCTGTTCATCATTCAGTTTATTTCTCTTCTTGATGATGTCCAAAAAAGCGGATGCCTTCTCTCCTTTCTTTACCTCAATAAGTTTTGATTTCCTTTCTTCCCCTGAGACTTGCTTTAAAGAGAGATCAACTTCTACTCTGCCCTTGTGGACCCTAATGACCTTTAAGACAGTTTTCTGTTTTGGTCTTATGTATCGTTCTACATTTCTAATCCATCCAGTTGCTATCTCCGATATGTGTAAAAACGCCGTTAAATTGTTATATTCATCTAACGATACATAAGCTCCATGGCCAGTAACTTGCTTAACCGTCGCAACAACTAGCTCCCCTTCTTCAGGAAGTTCTGCAATTTCTGTTACCATAAGCAAATTTTACCGTACCCTATGAGATACTTTAAGGTTGCTCTATGATTATAGTGGTCTCATAATTTAGGTTCTACACGAACATTGAGAAAAACTTGTCAAATTAAAAATCAATCCCCTTTTTAGCTTTTATGCCAAGTCTGTATGGGTGCTTAATTTCTTTCATTTCCGTGACTAGATCGGCCAAATCCATAATCTCTCGAGGAGCATGATTTCCAGTAAGAATTAGAGTTAGTTCCTCTGGTTTAAGTATCAATAGATTTGTAACTTCTCTCACAGACACTAGGCCAAGATTAGTAGCGTAATTTATTTCATCGAGTATCAATATGTCATATCTTTTATCAATCATTTTTTTCTTTGCAAACTCAAGTGCCACTTTAGCCGCATCCCTGTGATCCTGAATGTCGTGGTCGTCATCTATTATTCCTACAAACCCCTTACCAGCCGCGACTAGATCGAATTCAGGCTCTAATCTCTTGGCACTAGTCAACTCGCCGTAGTACCACTCCCCTTTGATAAATTGAATCATCCCGACCTTCATGCCATGGCCCACTGCCCTTAAGGCAATACCTAAAGCTGCGGTTGTCTTCCCTTTTCCTCTACCCGTATACACTATGATTAACCCTTTATTAATTACCTCTTCGGTCATTCGCTAATCGATAATACAAGAGAACACAATACAATATAATATAATTGAATAGAATCGATCAACTATAGAGGGACAAAATAAGTGGTAAGAAATTACAAGTAGCTATCTTAAAGATTCTTAACAAATTTCTACCGCTTGTAGAATCTCCATTCTGCCTTCAAAATCCTGCCTGCAGTATCGCGCATTAGATATAAAATAGGGAAAAAAATTAAAAATGTGCCGAGATTGAGTAAGTATGACATATACTAATTAGAGGAACAAAATTAAGTAAAAAGAGAAAGTAATTCCTCTTTTGAATACCACAGCCGTGCCAATACTCACAAATCTAGTGACTTGATTAAGAGTGGAATAATTCTTATTATTGTTAATTGCAGACAGAACCTTAATTGAAACTGATAACGAGCCGGGTTAACACTATCGTCGAAGACTTTTTTGGTCACTTATGTAATCTGCTAATTCCGATTGAAACTGATCGATTCATGGGTGAAGGGAAGACCGTAGGGGTGTGTACATTATCGAGTTTAACACTTCTTAAGGAAATTTCAGTCGACCAATTGCTAATGAAAAAAATTGCACTGGTAGGGAGAATGTTATCTGAAAACAAGGGAATAGACCAGATTATTCGATATTGTAATCAAAATGAATCGTTGAGGCACCTCGTTGTTTGTGGAATCGAAACGAAGGGACATCTCCCCGGAGATGCACTAATATGCTTGCATCAAAATGGAGTTGGGGCCGACGGCAGAATTCTAAATTCAATGGGCCATAGACCTTTTCTTTCATTATCGCTTGAAGCGATTGAAGCCTTTCGTAAGAGGGTGTCTGTCCATAATTTAATTGGAGTTACTGATGTTAAGCTTGTCAAGGATTGTGTTTATAACATTTAGTAATTGCTTTTTTTTCTTAACTTATTTATTTTGTTTTTGTGGGAGTAATGGTTTAGAATATCTTCAGAAGTCATCCCAAGTTCAATTGATGCCTGCAACAGAAAATGCCATATGTCAATCAACTCTTCTCTAGCATTTTTTTCGTTGAATTTCACGGGTTTTTTCCACCACTTCCAGTTTGTTAGCCTTTGGAGCTCTATAGCCTCATGTACTATCGCTGTACATAGTACCGAAATTCTCTGCTCAATTGTGCTTGGATATTTGTCTGACGCCAATTCAATTGAAAGATCGCGTTGCATCTTCAGTAACTTATCGAGTTTATCCATTAGGAAGATCTTAATGAGGAAATTATTAGCCATTACGACCAAGGATGATGGAAAAAACAAAGATAGAGTCATCCCCTTTCTCTAAAGCCCAAAAAACTTTACTACGATATGGGGGTCTATATCAGTTAAAGCACCTTTTGCTGTTACATTTATCATTCAATAATATGTTAACAAACATTTTCATTCGTATAGGACATTGGAAAATAACTACAGAAATTATCATTTTTATATTGTCAAAGAAGCTTTAATGTAAATATAGTTAGGGGAGCGGATGGCCCACAAAATCAGGGTAATTATCTTGCTCAGAACCATCCAGTTTGACAGTAAGTATCGACAGTTGCCAATTTATATTACCAATTGTTTAGGTCGTAATTTTAAGCTCGATGATTTCCAACAAATCATAACCAAAATTTATTATTAATGATAAGTTACAGGACTGTACTGTTGATAGTTCGAAATACCACTGATGACATTTACGGTTCTAGGGAGTGGGATTCGGTTAAGGAGAACGCTGATTTAACATATTGAATCTTGCCACTAGCAAAGTACGCATTTAAGTTCGATAGTATGTCTTCAGCCTTGTTTGAATTCATATATTTGTCCCTTAACGATCCTAATGAAACACTTAGAATTCCTTGGTGGTTTTACCAATTGTACCGAGTAAACAGAATCTTTCACTTCTGACCTTTCGAGTTTTAATACGGTGGATGTATGCATAGAAAGCGTCATGCCAAGCATCTCCTCCTCATATAATAAATTTCGACCATAGGCCACTCGCTTAAAAGCGGTTGATTCCTGAAGAGGATATTGAGAAGCTTTCTGATAAACTGAAGGGTTGGTAATTACAGTTGCTACATCGTGATCTAAAGCCGCCTTAGCCAACTCTCGCAAATGATGCATGACGGATAAATGCTTCGTGATCCCATGAAATTCACTAGAGAATAGCGAAATGAAATTGTCTATAAGTATCAGCTGCGGACGATGTAATATTGACTTTCTTATCACAGTACTGAAGAGTCTTGTTGAGTACAGCCTCACAACTACTATCCTTTTTAATATTTCACTAGGTTCTTTGGTATTCACCAGGTAATTTAGCACAATCTCTGGACGAAAATTTCCTTGCGTATCAACAAATATGACTATAGAATCCGAGAAAATTCTTGCAGCATTTATGCAGATAGAATGTGACAAGGCATTTCTAGCATACTTGCTATTGCCGAAAATATCGGTGACAAGTCCTGTCCTAATCCCACCGCCTAAGAGTTCATTAATAGACCTAGATCCCGTTGAAATAATTGTCACTATTTCTTAAAGATGTAAATATATATAAAAAATATCTAGCATTCTTAGAACCGTGTGGATTAAGGGAAACTTTTTATTGTCGTGACATTGTCTTGATTCCAAAGTGATAATCTGAATTGTCGTCTTCCTCAACTTCGCAGCAGTCAAAAAGACCTCTTACAACTCTTCAACGATCATTGAATAGAAAAGTAGCAGTGAGGCTCAAGAATGAAATAGAATATCGTGGCAAAATGAACAATGTTGATTCTTATATGAATCTCATATTATTAGACGCAGAAGAATTCAATGGCTCGGACCCTATTGCAAATTACGGGAAAGTTGTCATACGCGGAAACAATGTGCTTTTTATTCGTCTGGAAAAAGAGCTATAAGATCAGTTTCTCCTTACTTAACATGGTATAGACAGTGTGAGATGGTAAGAAGACACTTATTCACTTCCGAGAGTGTTACTGAAGGTCATCCTGACAAGATTTGTGATCAGATATCTGACTCTATACTTGACGAACTATTACGTCGCGATTCAGATTCTCGAGTAGCTATGGAGGCTATGATAACTAGCGGAGTAGTTTTTGTTGCTGGCGAGGTTACTTCAAAGGCTAGAATAGATATTCAAAAAATAGTGAGAGATACTTTAATCGATATTGGATATGAAGGTGGAAAATATGGATTTGATGGAAAAAGTTGTTCCGTATTGACCTCAATCCACGAACAAAGCCCCGATATATCCATAGGTATTGATTCAACAGAAATCAAAGAACAAGGGGCGGGAGACCAGGGCCTTATGTTCGGTTATGCAACAAACGAAACCCTAGAGCTAATGCCATTGCCTATTATAATGGCCCACAAACTTTCCTCACGACTGGCAAAAGTTAGAAAAGAAAGAAAATTAGATTGGGTCGGCCCCGATGGCAAATCACAGGTTTCAGTATTATACGAGGACTCTAAACCTAAGAAACTTGATACAGTGTTGGTATCGACACAACACACATCAGATGTCTCTATTGATGACGTGCGAGAAGAAATAATTGATAAAGTCATAAAACCAGTGTGCGAGGATTGGCTGGACGAGACAACGAAGTTTTTAGTGAATACCACCGGAAGGTTTGTGATCGGAGGTCCAGTGGGTGATACAGGATTGACAGGAAGGAAGATAATAGCCGACACATACGGAGGAATGGGGAGACATGGCGGTGGAGCGTTTTCCGGTAAGGATCCTTCAAAAGTAGACAGATCAGCTTGTTATATGGCACGTTACATCGCTAAGAATATAGTTTCAGCCCAATTGGCAGAGAAATGTGAGGTTCAGATCGCTTATGCTATAGGAGTTGCAGAGCCTGTATCTATCATGGTCGACACATTTGGAACTGGATCTAATGAAGATTTAATAGAAAATCAAATTCGAAAATTTTTCGATACTAGACCAGCTGGCATAATAAAAACGCTAGACTTGAAAAGACCTATCTATAAAATGACTGCAGCATACGGCCACTTCGGAAGAAGCGAGCCTTCATTTACTTGGGAACATACTGATAAAGCCGAATTATTTGATATCCGTTGAAAAATCAAAATTGGCTGTCACATTAGTTTAACGAGCTACTTTGGTAATTTCTTGGGAACCTCACTTTGTTGATATATCATCATATCCCCCAAAAAATACGGACCGATACTAGGAGGGCGCTCTTACTATTGATGATTTTTTAATACGTCAATTTTTTG
>DASWDL010000156.1:0-4230 GCA_036395315.1 Nitrososphaeraceae archaeon | reverse complement strand
TGACCTGTGACGAAAAATCCCTATTTAGGGGCGTCAAAACCATTCACGATGCAAGTCTTGACTGGATCTTTTAACTTAAATAAGTATGAATTTATCTTTAGAGCTTAAACTCCTTGGAATCTGATCGATCAAGATTAGTTATTGGCATCTCAGGTGCGTCTGGGGTTATCTATGGCATAAGAACTCTTGAGATACTTAGGTCAATGGACGTAGAGACCCATGTCATATTAAGCACGTGGGGATTGAAGAACATTGAGATTGAAACGGGAAGGTCACTTGAATACATTAACTCACTTTCTACAAAGCTATACCCTAATGATAGCTTAGCAGCGCCTATGTCCAGTGGCTCCTTTCTTCATGCTGGGATGATAATAGTACCCTGCAGTATGAAGACGTTGGCTAGCATAGCTAACGGACAGGACGATACATTGATCTCCAGGGCAGCAGGAGTGACTTTAAAAGAATCTCGGCGTTTAGTGGTAGTACCCAGGGAAACTCCAATCTCGCGGATTCACCTAATTAATATGCTTAGCCTCTCCGACGCCGGGGCCGTGATCCTTCCAGCCATGCCTGGTTTTTATCACAATCCCTCTTCCTTGGAAGATATAGTAGATCAATTAGTGGGTAAAATTTTGGATCAGTTTCATATTAAGCATAACTTATCTAAAAGATGGGGTGATAACAATATCTCTAATTAATTATCACAGTTCATCCCCACTTCAAAACCAAAAGTACAAAGATGCGTAGGAGGAAAGTTTTAGGATTGTTGCATTCTTCAGCACGGGACTTGATTTCTTTTTATTTAGAAAATCGAACCAGGTTAAATCCGAGTTTGATCGGAGTCAAATCTGGTAAAATGCCAGACTAATTAATCCACAACTTCAATTTTTCCAACTTTGCTTTACTCCTCGCATTTTGCAGCATCTGATAGACGACCTTGTGAGATCTGCCTTTCAGAAGCATCATCACTGCATCATGTGCAATGTTTGTTTCTTCAAATGTGCCTATGAAGCTTACTGTGTGCCCGTGAATGGAAATGGAAACACCTGTTAACTCTTCTATAGTTTTTCTGCTTTTACCCCTTGCACCAATAATCCTTCCCTTTAAACGATTTTCATTACTTCTTGACATGTCACTGTTGATTCGCAAATCAATTATGAGCAGCGTGACGTCTTCATTAAACAATCTGAATGCCGTTGAAGGGGGAAATCCATGTGAAATAGCCTTTACTATTTCGATTGCGTTTAATGCTCCCTCGTCAAAACCGGAGCTAGATAATGGCTCGACTTTAACTTCCCCTGTTTTACCATCAATTTGCATTCTTACGTTACATTTAGCTTCTACATCTCTCTTAATGGAACCATTCGATCCAATAAGAACCGCTATTCTCTCTTCAGGAATCTTCAGCATCTTGTAGAATCCTGTCATCGAATCTCATTCTACCTTCATAATCACTTAATAATGTAGCTTTATTGGATTGTCTACTTGGATTATTGATTGAATCATGGAACTGTGAAGATTTTTAGTCAAAGCGATAATCATTGATCATTAAAACGTCAGGCCAATTTGGAATTTAATACGAGCGTGTAAATCTGAATATCATTAGAAAAGGAACACCAGAAAAGATTTTGATGCTCGCAGGATTTGCCAGTCTTGTATTAATGGCTTTCTCTACTATATTTTTTCCGGCGAGGTTTGCAATGTTACACTTTCTTAGCAAGTTTTCCGCTTCACAACCATTGACTAATCTTTGCTGCCAGTACGCCTTAGTTATGTTAATAATTAGGCCATCGCAATCCAACTTTTTTCCGACCAAATCTGCATCACAAAGGCTAATCATGAGAGACCCCCTGTATTCGGAAGATCTCAATGCATATTTGTCCGATTCAAAATTATCCGTACTTTCAGCTTTTGTAGTCACCGAAATAACAATACGATTATCATTGAAAAAACTTATGGTTTTCTGGACCAGGGAAGACTTTCTACAAAGTAATTTGAATAATTATCGGAACAGCAACTTAATTAGAAGGGCAAGTATGAATTGATAATACTGGGTTGGCGAAAGCATCGAAATATTATACTGACAAGAATGGAGTCGATGATTTTCCACGAGCTCATTTGTATCACAGGGTGCTTGTAGTGTGTATTGACAGAGATAACGATATTGGCTCTAAGGGAGGGGTTCAAACTCCGGTTGTAGGGAGGGATGAATGTATCCACGCTGCAACTAGACTCGCGATTGAAGACCCAGAAGATGCAGATGCCAATGCCATTTTTGGAGCAGTAAAATTGTATGAGGAATTAGTAACAAAGGGATACGAATCAGAAGTTGCATTAGTAGGAGGAGGATTTAACCGAGGGATTGAAGGCGATGCAAAAATCATTTTTGAGTTCAAACAGATATTATCTCAATTTAAGGCCGAGGGTGTTGTTATAGTTTCTGACGGTGAAGACGATGAAACTGTTGTGCCCATCATCCAAAATATCATTCCTGTTATTTCCATCCAGAGAATAATAATAAGGCACAGCAGGAGCGTGGAGTATTCATATGCAGTACTCGGTCGTTATGTGAAGATGTTAGTTTACGACTCACGCTATTCAAAATTCTTTCTTGGTGTTCCAGGCGCATTACTAATAGCAAGCGGCCTCGCAACTGTTTTCGGCTTTACAAGGGAGGCTTTAGCAATAGTTCTTAGCATCCTTGGAGCTGCATTCGTAATAAGAGCGTTCGATATAGACAAGGCCCTCGGATCACTAAGTAGGCCAACACCGTCGAGCTTCATTCGAATTTTTTCCACCTTCGCAGGGATAATGATAATTCTTGTTGCGATCTTTAACGGATTATCGAGCGTTCCTCAAGAATTAATCGATTCCAATGTGGGGATTACAAAACTAATTACGAATAGACTAATAGTAGGAAGCTTTGTCCACGGAACAATAACTCTACTTTGGATTGGAATAGCGACGATATTTGGTGGAATGTTACTTAGCAATTGGTTCAAGGGTAGCATAAGAATCATGTCAGACATGCTGAGATTGGTTGTATTGGGACTCATCTACTTTCCAGCGGTTCAATTTACATCTGTTCTAACAGAAGGTGCTAATCCATTCAATCTCATTTCCTCATTACTTATAGGATTGGCAATTACTCTTGTTGCAGCAACATTCTTATTTCAATATTTTAGAAACAAGAAAGGCGGCGAAGAGTTAAAACATTAAATTGTTTGGCGCTATATATTCGTGGGCGAACTATAGTCTTGGCATGATTACTTATGAGTATAAGCAAAATTGGCTACTTAAAATGGAATTGGTTTTACCGTCTTTATGAACGTAAGTTAGAATTACAAATAAAAAAGGAACCCTTCCCTAATCACATCGCTATAATTTTGGATGGGAATAGAAGGTGGGCAAAGTATCGTCTTTGGGGTAACATGGAAGGGCACGATATGGGCGCAGATAAAGCAGAAGAGCTCCTGAATTGGATCTACGATCTGAGAATTAAGATAACCACACTGTTTGTATTATCCAACGATAATCTCGGTAGACAAGAACATGAAATTGATAATATTTATTCTTTGCTTGAGCAAAAACTCGATAAGCTGTATAGAGATTCAAGGATTCATGAACGTCGCATGAAAATTAAGGCGATTGGGAGTACTGAAACCCTTCCATCATCTCTTAAACAGATTTTATCGAAGCTAGAAAATTCAACTAGCAATTACGACTCGATGTTCCTTAATATTGCTGTTGCCTATGGAGGACAACAGGAATTAGTGGATGCGATTAAAAAGGTATCGGGTATGGTAAAGCAAGGAAAAATCGATGTATCTGATATTGATGAACGACTGATAGAATCTTGTCTTTACACGTCACATCTTCCGCAATCAGAACCTGATTTAATATTAAGAACATCAGGTGAAAAGAGGCTATCGGGATTCTTAATGTGGCAAAGTGCATATAGTGAATTAGTATTTATGGATGTATTTTGGCCCGAATTCAGGAAGATAGATCTTATGAGAGCAATTAGAACTTACCAAAGTCGCCTTAGAAGGTACGGAAGATAGGTGAAAACAATTTCGTCTCAAAACCTAGAGATTTCCTAAGAACAAGATTTTTAAGCTAAAAAAAATACGCATTCACAAGTGCCACAGCACGAAGATTACAATGCGGAACAGATTAAATGGTATTGTTCTGGCTGGCAATCAAAATTAAAATGGCTTAATACTCATG
>DASWDL010000155.1:0-22249 GCA_036395315.1 Nitrososphaeraceae archaeon | reverse complement strand
TAACTCCTCCGTCTGTACTCTTCTTTAGGTATATCTCATTATTACCTGTTGTATTATCCTGCCATACCACAAAAGTACTGTTACCCTCTGATTCTATTTGGGGAGATTCTGAACTTCCTGGACTTTGACTTAGCATTTTCTTATTGCCAAAGGTAAATCCAGTATTGGCACTCTTCCTAAGATATATCTCATTATTACCTGTTGTATTATCCTGCCATACCACAAAAGTACTGTTACCCTCTGATTCTATTTGGGGAGATTCTGAACTTCCTGTATTGTTAGTAAGTTTTTTCCTACCGACAAATGTGACACCTCCGTCTGTACTCTTCTTTAGGTATATCTCATTATTACCTGTTGTATTATCCTGCCATACCACAAAAGTACTGTTACCCTCTGATTCTATTTGGGGAGATTCTGAACTTCCTGGACTCTCACTCAATTTTGTCGCATTACCGAATGTGACACCTCCGTCTGTACTCTTCTTTAGGTATATCTCATTATTACCTGTTGTATTATCCTGCCATACAATACTCAAACTGTTCTCAAACGGTGATAAACCGTGCCCTTGATTCCCAGTATAATTTATAATACCCACATTTATTGACAAAGCTTGTCCATTTCCGTAGCTTGACGTAAGTAACGAAACTGATAAAACAACTGTCATTACAGCTACGATTGGTATTGGGTCAACTTTTCCTACTTCAATCGCAGATCTGTGGTTATTTTTCATGCAACGTCAGAACCACTTTTCATCCCCGTTGTGGCATGCAGAATCATCAATTTATCAAACATATCTCCAGTATACTGAAGAATATATTCGATTCGGTTAGGTTCTTGTTATGATTCGTTTATGGCTGAAGCATTACCATTACGAGCTCAATATATGTTAAAACGGGACTAAAAAAGGTTCCACTTATATAACTGAGAAGTAAAATCAGTTCCCTGATCTCTATAGAATCCTTTTAGAATAATCATTGGTATTTCAAATGACATTATCTCCTCATAGCCTATTATCGTCATCAATGAAAAATCTCCAAATCGCAGCTACCTGAAGTTGTGGAAATAGAATTAATTTCTCTTACGCAACTTACTCTGTCGGCGTGTATGGTACATTAAAATTATATTTATACTAACAGCGAAATGGGAAAAATGATCATTTGTTCAATGAGAGATGTACTCTGTTCTCAATTTCCCTCATAGAGGATCGATAAACACACTCGTCTTTTAAGTTCAGGTCAATATGATGGTTTATATCGATATGATATTAATCCCAACTTTAAAATCTAAGTGTAGTCATCTTATTGAAACTAAACGTGCCCAAATTCAAGCCTACTAAATATATTATAATAATTGCCTTACCGCTATGTCTTTCGGCGTACACTCATCTTTGGAACCCCATAGGATTTCCCTCCATCCATATCGATGAAGGTCACTATCTTAGACGAGCGATGTTGATATTGAATGGTTTAGGGCCTCAAGAATCAGCACTTAATGGCTATCCTCGTACATATGATCATCCCTATTTTGGACAACTTTTCTTAGCAGGCGCGTTAAGTGTTACAGGTTTTCCTTACCTGATGAATCCAAACACGGATGTAATTTCTATAGAAACTCTACACCTTGTTCCAAGAATCCTGATGGGCATTCTTTCAATTATTGACACTCTCATAATTTTCAAAATTTGTGAGAGACGATACAATCGAAATATTGCATTAATAGCAGGTCTCCTATTTGCATTGATGCCAATGACGTGGATCCTAAGACGAGTGTACCTAGACAATTTACAGATGCCCTTTACCCTTAGTGGGATCTTATTTGCGTTATATATCAAGCCGGGGGTTATTGAGGCAATCAATCAGTGGCAGTCTAAGTTTATTATTAGCAAACGTGTTTTGGCTCTGCTGTCCGGAGTTTTCATAGGACTGTCAATTTACACAAAGATTCCTGCATTTACGTTAATGCCATTGGTAGGATCACTTGTATTCTTTAATTCTGGTAAAAGGCTAAGTATCCTAGGAATCTGGCTTATTCCCGTTTTGCTAATTCCGGTTCTATGGCCTCTGTATAGTGTGGTAGTAGGCCAAAGCGACCTTTGGTTCCATTGGGTGGTGTGGCAAACGGGTAGAAACAGACCACTGTACCTATCACTGTTACAAGCTTTCCAGATCGATCCCATAATTGTAATCATTGGGCTAGCCGGCATAATATTTGCGAGCTTGAGAAAAGATTTTTTTACATTATTATGGATAACTCCTTTTCTTATCTTCTCATATTTTATAGGTTGGGTACAATACTTTCATCTTGTCGCCATTTTTCCAGCATTCTGCATTGGTGGCGCCATATTGATCGATTCGCTTCAAAAAATAGTAAAAAGATACATCTCTAAAGCGCTATCTTTTACAGTACCAATCGCGTTCTGTGTTTTTGGCTTTGTAATTACCTCCATACTTATTTCTGCAAATGTCAACTCAAATTATTATGAGGTGTATGCAAGTATAGCCAAGAATTTACCAGTGGCAAAAAATACTAACAATTCTGCTGTGACTGTAATAGGAAGTCATTGGTGGATTTGGGACTCGTACTGGATTACCGAATTTATTCTACATGATCATCATGATATAGTGGACCCTCATTTCGATCCTCACTTCAAGAAACAAATAAACACCACCATGGTTCTATTTGTTGCAGATAATAAATTTCTAGATGATTTTTCGCATAATCTAAGGACCAGGAATTATCAGAATATAAAAAATCTATTTGAGGAATCTAAAATTGTAGCCAATATTACTGACAATGTAACGAGTAAAAATAACGGTCAATACCCATACAACATATTTTCTATTATGATCTTGAATGAAAATCATCCTACTGGCTCAGTTCAAATTCGAATGAATTATTAATTTCATTTATCTTTTGATTCATCCCTTCACTATTAAATTCAATTTTGTCAAAATGTCAGATCTGAAGAGCTATTTCTTGCTAATTTACAATTACTGAAGTATACTAGTCCTCAGAGGCCAGTTGGATAAATTTAGCAAAAGGAGTCATAAATCCGCGTATCATCTTAATTTATCTCTCTTTGTTAGTAAATCTCAATTAGGGAAACTAAAACTAAGTTTTAATCGCGTTTAAAATTGCTTGCAATCAACTGATACGAATGGCTATTTCATTGCTTATGGCGAAACCTCATACGGTGATGTAAATGAGACCAAATCATGTATCCTCACTAATCAACCTTATGCCCTTATGCTTCCCTAATCAAGTTAGCATGATTATTTATGTCACAAATATTATTTTAGAGTTAAGATAAGATTAACCAGTCGACGACGTTACCAACATATTGCATAATTATGATACAGGATATTTTTCAAAAAACTATTGGTAACAACCACTAGCAGTTAGATTTTCTAACTCTTGAGACCATTAATATACTTCTTAGATTTACCTCAAACCTATAATTACGTTATTAATAACTCGAGGATTATGATACCCTATACCGTCATATAGCCTATTCATGGTACTTGCCATGTATCTAATCTATAATCTGTTTTATCCTTAGATTTAAGGTACCTTCAATATTATATAGCTCACCTACAACTTTGAATTCGTAACCTTTCTTTAGGAGCTCTCTTGGTCCTTCGTAATCATAATGATTCAGCCTTGCATGCCATTTATCGTTAACCACCACAAGAGCTCGTCCTTGAATGATTTTTTCTATTTGTATGTTGTATGTTTTCCCAGAAATTTGTTTCAATTTATCTGCAAGTACCACCGTACTATCATCAAGCCATTTTATTCTCTTTAGTTTATCAAGTCGATTAATTGCTTCGATTGCTACCGTATTATCTATTCCGACATGATCACAAATATAATCGAAATCTAGACCAGATCTACCTTTGGCGGCTAGTAATGAATGTATACGTCTGGCTGCAGAGTCTACTTGCCGTCTGAAATGACTAGTTAATCTTTGCTCTTCTAGCGTTAGTAATGACATTTTTCTATTCCTAATCAAGTCACCAGTATGCCCGGATATTTTGGGAGTGAGAGCGTTTTGAATGTACGTTTCATTGGTAGATAATAATTTCTTTTCTACTTCCTTTTTTAATTTTTCATCAGTTCTTCTAATCGCCAAATCCAATAATTCTATTTCATTGGCTGTCATGGTTTCTGGTGGCAAAGTGTACCTATTTTGAGGATTAAGCGTCATAATGAGTGATGAAAGTGCTTGCTTCATTTTTTGAAAGCGTCTCTTACTTGCATCAAGATAGCGTTCGTCAATAGTCTCTTTGGCAGCAAGTATTACAACAGAGCCAGCAGTTTTTCTACCTGTCCTTCCCCTTCTTTGAATATATCTAATTTCACTCGGTATAGGTTCATAAAATATGACTAAATCAACTTCTGGTATATCAAGTCCCTCTTCTGCTATCGACGTTGCCACAAGTATATCAAATTCCCCACTCCTAAACGATTCTAAGATACGGGACTGTTCTTCTTGCGTCATTCCAGCATCTCCCTGTCTTTTTGCTTGCCCAACGAACCTTGATACTCTAATTCCATGTTTAGAAAGAATTTCAACTATATGTCTGGCAGTATCCCTATATTGAGTAAAGATGAGAACACGCGAAGTATTTGGCATAAGGTCATCGTGGATGGTTCTTCTATCACCATTACCACGATTTCCATTTTTATCGATTGGATTAAAATCGTGGCTTCCGAATTTATTTTTAAGAACGTCAACTATGTACTTTAATTTAGGATGTTCTGTCGACAAATTATTTACAAGTGTTCTTATTTCCTTAATTCTAGGATCGTTTAGTAGGGATTGATGAGTTTTACTTCCTTCTACCTCGATTCTATTGAGAAATGCTTCAAGTGAGTATGAGCCTTGACTTTCGATTAGTTCAGCGCAATACATAAGAGATAGTGCTGAAGCCTGATGCTTCAGGGCAACATAAAGTGGTGCTCTATTCTCGTCCATAGTAAGTTCCAAGTTATATCGAAGTTGTTCTCCAACATTTATCAGATCCCGCTTAAAAATCCAGTTAGGATCCTTTCTTATTAGTCGTCTATGGATAAGCCATTTGATTCTTTCATCCAACATGCTCTTCAATGTAGTTCGGATATACTGATATTCTGATGAAAGATCAAACCATTTCCAATTTACTTCTATGGGGTTAATGTACGATTTTACATCAATATCATCTTCACCTCTATACTCCACGTGCTCAATGAAGAGGTTGTCACAAACTTCCTGTACTCTTTGTTTTTGTGAACCAGGACTGGCAGTCAGGGCCAGTATTAACGGATATACAGATTGTTTGACATACTCCTTCGCTACAGAAGTATATGCATAATCCTTTACAGCTCTATGTGCCTCATCGACGATCAGTAAGGTAAAGTCCTTCAACGACAATCTATTTTCTTCAATGTCGTTTTTTACAACCTCAGGTGTGGCGAAAATGAGTCTAATTTCTGGATTGTTCCAAACAGCTCTCCTCTCTATAGGGGTTATTTTTCCTGTAAGCATTGCTACCTGACTTTCGAGTATTTTCATAATAGAAAAAAAAGAGCCCAGGTGTTGCTTTACAAGTGGCCTGGTCGGGGCCAATATTAGGACACGTTTATCTCTATGATGGTATAACGTATTTGCACTTACAAGTAAAGATATGACAGTCTTTCCCAGAGCAGTTGGAAGTATTACGAGTGTATTCTTGTGGAAGGCAGATTTGGATATATTATTTTGATATTCTCTAAATTCAACAGTTTTCTCTCGCAAAAGTGGGTGACTTACAAATTGATTGGACTGATTTGCTTCTCTATACATTGCTACTTCTATATCTAGAAACTATTGGAAAGTTCGGACTATTCAACGTATCACATAACGAATTCATAGAGTATTAGAGTATTAGTAAACTTGAAGTTTAGACTGCTTAAATATCATGGTCAAATTCATACACGGCGGTCAATGTCAATGCTTTGATTATGATGAAAAGTATTGGACAAACAAATCTTCATGATTATTATCACTTACGTTTTGAAGTAGTAAGATCTGATTATCTCGCATTAACAGGATCGGTTTTTACTAGACATAAAAAAGATGGGCAATGGTGTATGTCGGTTTGCGGATTTGTTATTCACTTTAATTATTAAACCAGTCTACACGGAAATTCGCCGCTCACGTTAAATCTGTCAAGATCTGTTGAGCCAACTACAACAGATTAGGACAGTCAGAAAAAAAGGTAAGTGAATTGGATGAATTATTGGCATGACTAGTAAATAACAAGTAATGAAACTCTCCTCTGGTCTCAAAACCCTTCTGACCGTGGCCCTCTAATAGATACCAATAGAAGAAGAAACTCTTGTATACAAGCTTTTAAACAGGTAAAATTATCAAAGTTTGTTATTACTAGATTTTTACGCAGCCCACTTATATTATAATCACCTTGCTAAAGGGAATATTAAATGAGCACTGGAATAAAATTAGCCATGATCTTGATTCTCTCAGTAGGAATGTTAACTGCGTTAACAATGTTGACGTCAAACTCTGGCTTAACTCCAGCATTTGCAAAGAAGAAGCACTGTGATAAACTCAATACTGGATGCGACTCGATCACTTCATCAAATCGTCAATATTTACTAGGTGGAAACGAATCCCCTACCTCTCGTCAAACTGATCTAGGACAGAATGACTCAAATATCGTAGACGAACCCACTACTTTAGAGGACTCCCAAACACAGATTGATAATTCCAACTCCTCGAAAACTACAATATCAGGAGACCCGTTTCAATTACCAGATATTTAATATATTTTTGTTTTGTAAAGACAGGTCCACTCAGGTCAATTAATTATCCTAAAATACAATTAAAGTAATTTTCGTATCACAGATTCAAATTTTGTCTCGATGAATTTCGATGAAGAGTTGTTTTCGTCAAATCTTGCGATCATATTTTAGATTAAAATTGATAAACTCATTGTTATAAGTGAGAGTCAGCAAGTGTAGATATAGTTTATTGGAACCAGAAAGATAGAAACAATCATGAATATTCTCAACAACAAAAGAAATGCGGGAAATCTTGCTATGTTGATACTCTTATCAACATCAATGATACTATCCGCAGTCGTATCGACAACACCAGCATTTGCAGCGAAACATCACTCGAAAGATTGTAAGGGTGACAAAAATTGCAATGTTTCTAAGTCAATTCAAACAACATCGATTGTTAGCTGTAAATCAAATGGAAAGGAATCGGCCAACAATTCTGAAAAAGCAGGCACGTCTTGTGAGAATCAGACAAATACTGTAAGTTCACTCAATGCTACAGCCTTTAAAGAACTAACCAGTATATTTGGTTAACATAAGAAAAGCAATACCTTGGCGGAAACAGGACAGCCGTCCCAAATTTTTTGTTTTTGTAGTATACAGTACCTTAGCTTTTTAGCATTAGTTAATATTTGATCTGAGTTAAAATAGTAAGGCAATTTAATTAATTTATCGCGCTTCAAGACTTCGATTGGCTTTCGTAATATTGCTTCCCAATTTTTATTGGTTCCAAATAGTAGCTCTTCGATGGATGTCGTTTATGTTATCCAACATAGTATCTATAATCAACTTATTGTTATTTCGATTCATTAACCATTCCAAACGTTCTCGGAAAAGCTTCCATATGTTCCAGCATACCTAAAATTAAGGTAACTACTATTTACCTCGAGTCTCTTCGTAGATGCTTGTTCCATCCTGGTTGCTTCAAAACCTTCTGGCAATTCAATATTTAACCTTCCTAAGATTCACCATAAATTTAATGGAACGACTATTAATTAAGATGACCGATTAACGAAATACTAAATATCTCAAAATTCCACGTCCAATCAAACTTTTTCGTAGACTTGATAGAGTATTTTAGGAATAAAGCAAAAAGTCTTTAATCTCTCGCCTTAGAAGCCAGTATTCATGACAATAAGGGTGATATTGGCACTTTAAGGGAGGATATTTTATTTGATTTTCTTGAAAATCATATTCCCGCACGCTGCAATGTGATAAACGGTGGGTTCATTTTTGATTCTACAGGCAGCAAGTCACGCCAAATCGACTTGATGGTTTGCAATGATCAGACATTCCAGTTTAAGAAATCTGGAAATGATAACAAGATAAAATCTTTCAATTGCGTAGAAGGATGTTTTGCTGTTATATCCGTAAAATCGTTTCTTAACAAGGTTGCACTGATTGATTCACTACAGAACTTGCTTCTGTTTCAACTATAAAGAAGATTAAAGTTAACCCCTATGTTGGTAATGCTCAAGGTTTGCTCAACCAAATCCCACAGCGGGTTATCTTTACTTATGACGGAAACGAAATGAATACAATAAACGAAACTTGCAAAGTGTACTATGATAGCTGTAAAGCATGTAATATTATAGAGTCTATGCCGGATCTTATTATAGTGAATAACCAATATTATTTTTCGAGAGCTGGAGTCCTTGGCTATAAGATCCATACGGGTGAAACAATTCCTTATGGAAAGTACACGATGCTCAACATGAAAACAGACCCAAATGTTGGTGCAATGGCACTGTTTCAACTAATCTCTAGAATATTGACTGTATCTGCTCTCTCACCCCAAATGGAAATCGATTTTGCGGAATATAGTAAAAAGATAGATGAGACTGAAGTGAGAATGAGTAGGACTCGTAACCTGCGTTAATCTTTAATTATTACAAGTTCAAAGTGATTGCTGAAATCATGGGTAGCCTGCTAATACCGTACAAATCCGCTGATAATTCTAGTAAATACTCAGAATTGGCTACAGATAGGCCAATACATCAAACCAAAGATAAGAAAGAACTGAAAGGTTATGGGGATATACTATATGTAGGTGGTCACTAGATGTATCCGAAAGGCGGAGAGACGATGATATTCCTTTATGAAGACCGATTTGAGCTTGGCGCAAAGAAGGAAAAAACAGTAGTATCAATTCCTTACTCAGATATTATTAACCTTGAAAACAAGGACGAAACGGAAATCTCGGCAGAACGTGTAGTTTTGTTAGGCGTAATTGGAGCATTGTGAAAAAAAAGATATGTTTACACAGTGATTCGTTACAGAGAAGAAATGGATGAGCAGACAATTGTTTTAGATTTCGAAGATAATATTGAGAAACTTCAACCTTACATCTATCGGAAAATGTTAGAGTACAGAAAAAAATAATCGTCATATCCATCTAATTAGTAAAATTAAATTTTGATGGAAGTCAAATAAATCAAATCACATACTTGGAAGGCTGAGCGCATAAGTCATTGCTCTTTTTTTAATTTCCGAATAATATTGTGTCAGAGTGTCAATGTAACAATGGAGCGCCACTACGATGTGGGAATTTGTTAGGAGGACTTGCGTAGAGAAGCTGATCACTGGCCTGCAGACCAGTCGTAATACACGCCGTCCTTATGTCGATTATATTCGACAATACAAACAACTAACAAGAATGATGGAGGAACGAAAGCCTAAGGATGCGGCGGAACCCAATACACTCGATCTTTGGCAACATGCAAGTAAAGGAAAATGAAACTTGTGTTAAGGTTGCTTCATTGCCTTAAATCCTTTACAAGAACAATTGCAATCTATAGGATATGGAGCTGATAAACAGTATAGTAGTAAAGGGACAATCTGACTTGACTGGATAGGAAAGACAAATATCCATAAATATGTCATATTATGATTTCGATAGCATATATTGAACCCTAAAGAACAACAACAAAAAAAACCAAGTTGGAAAGTTCGTGCATATTTTCTAGATGCGTGTAATTGTGACTGGGGATGTCCCTGTCAGTTTAATGCAAATCCCACTCATGGTAATTGCGAAGGAATTGCCGGATACCATATAATAACTGGTAGTTATGGAACTAAAATTAAACTAGATGGACTTAATATGGCATTGATAGCTTCCTGGCCTGGTCCCTTGCATGAAGGGCGTGGGAAAGCGTCATATTATATAGACAACAGGGCAGATGAAAGACAGTTTGAGGCATTATCAAACATTATTACAGGTAGGGCAGAAGGAGGACCTTTCGCTGTGTATGCAAGCATTATAGAAGAAATCCAAGAACCCAAGAAAGCGAGTGTAAAGTTTCAAACTAAGGATATTAGAAGTCGTGTCAGTGTGTTTGGGGCGAGTGAGGATAAAAAACGAAGAATCAGAGGAGAGCAGTCTAAAAATGTCATTGCTGAAGCATGGCTTGAACCTATACGAAATCCTGTAACTGGTAAGGCCCATAGAGCAATAATTGAAATCCCTGAAGGTTTTGAGTCTAGTAGAATGGACCAGGCATCTATGAAAACACTTGTTGCAAATGACGGCTATCTTAGCTTTCGATACGAAGGAACATATGGTAGTTTTTCAGAAAACACTTGGAAAGGACCATAAGGCGAGACAATGCCGTTTAATTCGTAAGTATAGGAGCGATAAATGACACTCCAAGAAATTGATAAGGTATCTGTTACGATTCTAATGGATAACACCACGGACCTATTGCTAACAAACTCCATTCATGCAAATAGACCCCAGCTAACGATGAATGAAAAATTATTACTCCCTCTTCCAATTGCAGAACACGGATTCTCCGCACTTGTAGATATTGTCGTACACAGTGAAGAAAAGAAGGAAATAAGTAATATGGGTAAAAAAATCAAATATAAAAATAATAACAGTATATTCCTGTTTGATGCAGGTCCTAGTGAAGATGGTGTAATTCATAATGCAGACATCTTTGGAATAGATTTTGATCGGATTGATGGAGTTATCCTAAGTCACGGTCATTTTGATCATTTTACAGGACTTGCCAATATACTTAGGAAAATATCATTATCCCGACGAAAGGGTACTGGTATAGATCTACTTGCTCATCCTGAGGCTTTTTTAAAACGCTGGGAGGTCTTTCAAGACGGAAAAAGAGCAAAGATGCCATTTTTAGATGAAGAGCATCTAAAAGAATTAGGAGCGCTAATACACAAAAGGACAGGTATTACGTTTCTTCCCAGTGATGAGTCTCCTTCCTTATTGGTTACAGGTGAGATACCACGGAAGACAAGTTTCGAGAAAGGATATCCGTTTCAGTACGTAGAGAATCGATCTAGTAACGAAACAAGGCTCATTCCAGATCCATTGGTTAGAGATGATCAAGCAATAGTGGTTAATGTGAAAGAAAAGGGATTAGTAATTTTGACAGGCTGCGGTCATTCAGGAATTGTAAATACGATAAATTATGCGAAGAAAGTAACAGAAATTGACAAGGTGTATGCTGTGCTTGGAGGCTTTCATCTTCCAGCTGATGGAGGAATTTATGAAGAAGCAATAGAGCCCACACTGAATGAGCTACAAAAAATAGACCCTGACTATATAGTACCATGCCATTGTACTGGTTGGAAAGCAGCATGTAGAATCACTGAAAGCATGCCTGAAAAGTACTTACAAAGTAGCGTTGGCACAATATTCTCATTCTAATGTGTTTTTATTAGGTAGCCTTCACTCTTATCTGCCTTTTAATCTTTCTACCAGATCGCTGTCCATCATTACCATCTAAGCCAATTGATAATTTTGGCGTTACTCGTTTTTGTAACAACCACCATATTACTTACTAAGGTGATTCCATCCCATCCCATGTCTGTAAGGATTTGAAAAATATCTACCTTTATCCGGAAGCGATTGTAAACTGTTACTTATTATTCCCAACCGAACTAGGTGCCAATCATAAGAACCCATTTAGTCGAGTGAAGTGTAATAAAATCATAATAATATTGTTATTCGCAAATTGAGGCACTTTGCAATATGAAAATTTCATAGACGTCTACCTTCAGCATACCAGTTCCCCTGTGGATTTTCATTAAACACTACTATTACAGCGTCCTTCGCCACATTTAATATCCTACAAACATCTTCAGTGATTGCTTCGGCGAGCCTATCCTTTTCTCTTTGGGTTCTACCAGCATATAGTGAAATATTCACGATTGGCATAATTCATAGTAGTAAAATGAATCTATTAAGATTTAAGTTAAAGCCATTTTTATTTGAAAAGTCATGCCGGTAACCCCTTCCGGCTAACCAAAAAATGGATTGGAGAACCACCACCCCATCCTTGTAGGTATTGAGTAGTCTAACGGAATCACAATTCAGTTCAGTTTTAATGGCTTGCTTAACTAGTTATTTTAAAGGTCTATGCGCAATTTGAACAGGATGGAGGGAAAATTGGAAAACCCTCCACCTGAACTTAATTGTCTGACACCGTGCGTCAAGTAAAATAGTTCAAAAATTAGTTTTAAGAGAATTGCTGAACTAGGTTAATCTAGGTTAAAGAATTAGTTATTATTCACTCATGCCGCAGTCACTTCTCGGCTCGGGGCAGGGAGGCTGTCATTCCTCTTACCAAATCCTGCCCCAGTAATTTTTGGTTATTCCCCTTAAGAATTATAATTTAATCGCGCGATTCAAAAACAAGTATTTGATTTCTATTAACATGGGCCTAATTGATTTAGTAGCAACGGAATGGAGAGAGAAATTGGATTACAACAACTCTCCAGCCGTTGGATTCTAGGTATTTTGCAGTCTACAGGATGTTGATCGCGTTATGATTGATTGATTAACTAGGTTAAGCCTCACTTAATATTTGCCGGATGTGTAAGCAATGTAGTCCAACACTTCTTGGTGCAATGGGTATCGTCATGGTTTTCACAAATCTGCTGCACCTATAATAAGTATTTCCAAACAACAATTAATTAATAACTTTTGCCCTAACTCAACTTATTTCAGCGTAAGACATACTATCCAACATGCCCTTGGTATTACCTGTTTTAAAGTTACTCAACACTAGTACAATCTTTTATACAAGAATCAGATACAATTAATTAATGACAAGTCCCGAGAAATGGTATATAATTAAAGACGATAAGTATTTCTGTAACAGGTAGTTCCATTTAATGATTCTTGAATATAGTAACTTTAACTGAGTTAATTTACACAGTTAAGCAATGAATTATAAACTCACACACCCTAAATTGTTGATGTGAACAAGAACAACAAAAATGCTTGGTGTAGGAATAGCTGCAATTGCCTTTCTTTTAGTAACAATTCCAGTCCTTAAGAGCGGTGTTGCATATGCTGACTCAGACAACCATGACCACGGAGATCATGACCACCACGATAGAGATCATGATGATGACCATGATGATGACGACAGACATAACGACTGAGGCTTTAAACTGATCTGAACCCTACACAAAGCATTAGTCAATAAGTACCATCGAGTCTGCAAACTGTAGGATTGCAAGTGCAGAGCAGACTTCTCTTTTTTATTATTTCTTGAATACGTCCTATTATAGACTAAAAGTACATTCTTAGCTATTCGCAAATTCCGCTTTGAAATTAGGTGTTAGAATGTGTCACAACTTGAGACATCCCAGACGAAATATGGTAAGTGGATCATGTGGCTACTTTAGAATTTTCACTTATAAAAAACTCAAGTTAAGGGGAACGGGACAAGATTTTACCTTCCTTGTGGGGTGTAGCTACTACCATATCTTGGCGATCTCCTAAAATCAGGAGGTGTTCGAACAGTATAACCAAGTGGACTCCCGCAACAAGCACAAATTGCACTTTCTGTTATTATATACAAGTCGCAACCTAAGCAGTGTTTTGCACCTTTAACATAGATTTTGTTTCCAAACCCCAACTTTTCACATAACTTGATGCATAGCATACTGAATGAATAAATAGCTTGTCTTAAGAAAGCATCAAAATTTAGTTAGGCTTTTTGCATAAATAAAGATTAGCTATTGGCCTCGTGAAGAAGCTCTAATCAGCTGCTTTCACCACTCAAACTTAAATCAACCTCAACATATTAAAGTAGTATGCCAAAGCTAGAGTTTTACGGTCAGATCCAGGAGACAGATGGTGTTTTTGTTATTTTAATTCCTTCAAGTCTGTCTGGAGTTGCTAAAGGCTTGAAGGATAAACAATTTAAGGTATCTGTTGAATTATGATTGAACTCTTATCTTAGGCTAATATTGATTTTATGGTAAAATTTATTCTTCAGTTGAATGAAGTAATGCCGGGATTATAATTATATCTAAGACCATTCTTAAGGACAAATGAAACAAATGGGGTATAGTAAATATGAAAGGTAATCAAATGACGGAACAAGTATCCAAGATATTGAGCGACAAGAACTTTGCTTTTTTAGGAACACTTATGAAAGATGGTAGACCTCACGTCACGCCAGTTTGGGTAGACCTCGACAATGATCATATTTTAATAAATACTGCAGAGGGGAGAATAAAACATAAAAATTTAACTAGAGATCCGAGGGTCTCTATATCACTCGTAGATAAAAATAATCCATATAGCATGGTAACAATTCAGGGAACGGTAGTTGACCAGATAAAGGAGGGAGCTGATGATCATATTGATAAGCTTGCAAGAAAATATTTAAAAGCCGAGAAATATCCTGGACATTCTCCTTCCGTAAAAAGAATCATAATAAAGATAAAACCAGATAGAATATTTTACTTACCACCAAGGTATGAAGAATATCTAGACCGATAAATTCTAGCTAGAACGTAAAGATCCTCAGGCTCAGCTATATTAGCCTAAATTATTGCCCTATAGTCTTGGCAAATAGAAATAATAAGAGTGCCCTTGTAGTTAATTTGATTTTGTTTTGAATACAAAAGAAGACGCTATAAATCTTCATCGGATGCTCAAGGGAAAGATCGAAATTCAAAATCGAGTTTCTGTAGAAAATGCATTTGACGAAGAAAAGGGAACACTTGGCTTGATATATACGCCTGGTGTAGCTTACGTTGCAACAGAAATAAGTAAGAATAAGGAATTATTGTATGATTATACTTCAAAATGGAATAATGTTGCCATAGTCTGCGACGGAACGAGAGTTCTTGGTTTGGGAAATATTGGGCCTGAAGGGGCAGTACCTGTCATGGAAGGAAAATCTGTTTTATTCAAGATTTTAGGTGGAATAAATGCATATCCACTTTGCATTGCTAGTAAGGACAAAGAAGAAATAATAAGATTTGTTAAAATGATTGAGCCAGTTTTTGGTGCTGTAAATATAGAAGATATTGAATCACCGAAAGTGTTAGAAATTGTAGACAGACTACGCAATGATCTACAAATACCTGTATTCCATGATGACCAGCATGGTACAGCTGTAATTACCCTCGCTGCTCTGATAAACGCACTAAAGCTTGTTCATAAAGATTTGAGTAACATACGAGTTGTAGTGGCCGGAGCTGGTTCTGCGGGATATGGCATATTTAGAATATTGGAAGAAGCAGGATGCAAAAATATTATTGTAGTAGACAGTTTGGGGGCAATATATCAAAACAGAACAACAGGTCTTGAGAGTCAGTACAAGCTAGAAATAGCTAATAAAACGAATCCTATGAAATTGAGCGGAAGCATCGCAGATGTTCTCAAAGGTGCCGATGTCTTTATTGGAGTATCTGGGAAGGCCAAATTAGTAAACAAAACCATGGTCAGGAATATGAACAATGACTCAATTGTTTTTGCGTTGAGCAACCCTGATCCGGAGATACTCCCTCTCGATGCATTAGAAGCAGGAGCAAGAATCGTAGCGACAGGGCGATCAGACTTTGCAAATCAAGTAAATAACGCGCTAGTTTTTCCTGCGATGTTACGATCGTTACTAGATCTGAGAGTTAAAAACCTCAGTGAAAAAATTCTAGTATCAGTTGCTTCAGCTATTGCAGATATTGTGGATAGTACACATTTAAAAAATGATTACATCATACCGAAGGTAAACGATACTCGTATTATTCCGATAGTTATTAACACCTTAAGAAGTGCACTTAAGAGGCACATGGAAAATATAAATTAATAATTTTTGACAGCTGGCCAATCACCCACGTACAAGAGCTTCTCCAATCAGGTTTTTCATGCGACTGATATATGGCCTATGGTTTAATATTCTCACCCAAAGTGCTGGTCCCAAGTCCAGTAACTGGCTTTACATATGTGCATTGTATTGTCTAATTTAATTTGATTTAAATATTCGAACTCAATTGAACAGATTCTTAAAAATGAAACAAAGTAATAACTATGCAAGTTTTCATTCTTTACTCTGATAAATAAATTGATCGTATGTTTATATATTGAATTGTATGAGTAGTAGCGAGAGAAATGCCCAAAGGCAAACTTCTAATGTCATTAATAGTATTATTGATAGCAACTAGTGGTTCCATTTGGCAGGGAAATTATACTTTTGCACAGAATGCGACCACTACTCCAATAAAGCATTTAGTCGTTATCTTTCAAGAAAATGTTTCTTTTGATCATTATTTTGGCACCTACCCAAATGCTTCTAATAAACCTGGTGACCCTCAGTTCATTCCCAAATCAAACACTCCATCCATTAATGGTCTATCGGCCTCAATCTTAACGGATAATCCTAATAAAGCAAATCCATTCCTCATACCTCGATCTAATGCATCTACTTGTGATAATGATCATCTATACACCAGACTTCAAGAAGCATATAATGGTGGACTACTGGATAAGTTTGTTGAGACCAACATCGTCAGCAAAAATTGCAATCCTTCAATAACGATGGGCTACTTTGATGGGAATACGGTAACTGCGCTATGGATTTATGTCCAACACTTTTCTATGAACGACAACTTTTTTGGAACAATATTTGGTTCTTCTACGCCTGGCCACATTAATCTCATATCAGGACAAACACACGGTGCGACTCCTCAATATCTCAACGCATCTTACAAAGGACAAACTATAGTATATGTCTCTAACGGCACTTTGATATCTGATGCAAATCCCCTGTATGATAAGTGCTCCAATCCAGCTACAAAGTCATTTCCACTGGCTTCTATGAATGGGATCAATATCGGCGACCTCTTAAATATTAAGAATGTGACTTGGGGATGGTTTCAGGGTGGCTTCAAACCGACAAATATGAGCGCTGGCGGAAATCCAATTTGTGGATCTGCTCATGTAAACTCTCAAGGAACACAGTTATTTGACTATTTGCCCCACCATCAACCATTTCAATACTATAGGACTACGGCAAACCCAGATCACTTACCACCAACATCTGTAAAAATCATTGGCCATACTGATCAAGCAAATCACCAGTACGACATTTCAGATTTTTGGGATGTAGCTTCCTCGGGTAATCTGCCTTCAGTCAGCTTTCTTAAGGCTCCGGCCTTTCAAGATGGACATGCAGGATATTCAAATCCATTAGAAGAACAAACATTTATTGTTGATACTTTAAATCGAATACAAAATCTATCCCAATGGAATAGCACTTCTGTAATAATTGCGTACGATGATTCTGACGGTTGGTATGATCATGTAATGCCTCCAATCATAAGTCAATCTGACGATCCGAACGATGACGCATTGTTGGGTAAGAATTTGTGCGGTAAACCTTCTCCGGAGATGTACAAGGATCGCTGTGGGCATGGGCCGCGTCTTCCAATAATAATCGTCTCTCCGTTTTCAAAAGTAAATTATGTAGACCACCAGATAATTGATCAGACATCCATTTTGAAATTTATTGAAGACAATTGGAATTTAGGACGAATAGGCGACCAATCATTTGATGTAAGGGCCGGTTCAATCTTGAACATGTTCAATTTTACTGCCGGACACTTTGCCGGCAAGCTATTCCTTAATCCTGAGAACGGAACTACAATATCTTCACTTCAGTAGGTAGAAACAGTTTTGAATCTGAGAGTCTTTGATTGAAATTATTACTATTAAAAGTCAATACTACTTACTTTAATTAACAATTCTAATTCTAATTCTAATTCTAATTTAGAGATTTTTCATTGGCTGTAGTGAACTAAACATCTTCTCGGGAATGGGAGTGTATATCTTTCAAGATGTTGTGCACTTGGTTTCTAAAAAGAGTAAGGCCGATTCTCTTGGCATATGGCTGTCCTTTTGCAAATGATTCAGCCAAATTCTTGACAAATTCTGCCTCAACCTTTGGTGGCATTGGAGGTTCGTAGGGATCAACAGTAGCTTCAACTAGTACCGGTTTTTTCCTAATCTTATCTCTTGTCAATGCTTGTTCCAAAACCGGTTTGATTTCTTTTGGCTCATTAATAGCATAACCCCTACCGCCGCAAGCTTCAGCAAACTTTGCAAAATCTATTGGTGTAAACTCTACCCCGTACTCAGGATTCCCCAGAAAGGCCATTTGTTCCCATCGTATCATGCCAAGTGAATTATTTTTTATAACTATTACTACAATTGGGAGACCGTATTGAACAGCTGTTGCGAATTCTCCCATTAGCATTGTAAGTCCTCCATCTCCAACAAAAGCAATGCATTGTCTTTCAGGAAACGCAATCTGTGCCGCGATGGCATACGGTAAACCGCATGCCATCGAAGCTAAGGTTCCTGATAAAGAGAACTTCATTCCCTTTCTAATATTGATATAACGTGCTGCCCAAGAAGTATTTGTTCCACAATCGACAGAAATTATGGCATTGTCTTCAAGCAATTCGGATACTGCATCTGCAATTGCTTGTGGCTTGATTGGTTTATCGGACCTGCTACTTTGCTCTTTCATTAATCGATTCCAATCTTTTATCGCTTTTTGTTTTGACCTTAGAAATTCTCGCGCTGTGTCGCCCTTATGATGTAACAATGGTATAAGTTTGGACAGTACGAGTTTGGAATCTCCAACTAATCCGATCTCAATAGGATAGCGTAATCCTATGTTAGTTGGCTTAATATCTATCTGTATACCTCTTGCCTGACCAGGTTTTGGAAGGTAGTCGATGTAAGGAAAAGACGTTCCAATCATAAATAATGTGTCAGCCTCGCTCATTGCATCTGTGGCAGGTTCAGTACCTAAAAGTCCTATACCGCCTATGCATAAGGGATGATCATCCGGAACTACTGCTTTACCAAGCAAGGCCTTTACAACTGGAGCGCCCAATTTTTCAGCCACCTGTATCACTTCGTCACCTGCGTCCAGAGCGCCTTGACCTGCTAATATTACCACATTCTTTCCCGAGTTCAAAATATTTGCAGCTTGTTCAATCAACCCTTTATCTGGTACCGTTATATTAGCATAAAAATCCGAAGTATGACCTGCTACTTTATGCCTTGAGTATTCTCCTTTTAGTTTTAATTCTTGTACATCTATTGGTATGGTCAAATGACTAACTCCTCTTTCGGCTAGCGCCGTTCTGCACGCTATATCGACTGTCATCTCAGCATGTTCTGGTTTGTTTATCATGTTATTATAAACAGTAACATCAGAGAAAACTTGTAAAAGATTAACATCTTGTTGGTAATTGGAATTCATAAGGTCAGAATATGTGCTCCCAGTTACCGCAAGGACCGGAGTATTATCTAACTTTGCATCATATAATCCATTCAGGAGATGAATAGCACCAGGCCCTGAGGTAGCAACACATACTCCTAATTTTCCTGTATATTTTGAATAAGCACACGCCATAAATGCAGCTGATTCTTCATGTCTAACGAGAATGAATTTGATTTTATCTTTTCTCTTTCTCAATGCTTCAATAAATCCATTGATTCCGTCTCCCGGTATGCCAAAAATGACATCAACGTTCCAATCTAAAAGTGCATCGGCTATTATATCCGCGGTTCGCATATTTTCATACTCGCTCACGTGTATTTAGATGACAAAATGATATATGTGAGTTTACTATTGGTTATACTACAATAAATACTTCATTGACTTACTATTGTCATAAATGAGGCAAACATTATCATATGAGGGAGATGCATACAGAAATTTTATTCATTCTCTGAAATCTATCGAAACTAGAAGTACATATAGTCGGTGCCTGAAACTTTATTTGAACTATAATGAAATTGAGGAACCGAACAAACTACTTAAAGAGGATGTAAAGCTGATGCAAAGCTAATGTAATCGAGTATTTTACTAGCCCTCAAGTTTGTGATCTCTGTCTAATGATCCTTAAATAATACTCAGGGCGAATATTCTTAGTGAGAATTGACAAAAACTCTATCTTGAATTACTGCCTATCTTCTATCTCTGTTTTCACACTTGCAGCAATAATCATTCTTCTAGTAGGAATTGGCTTGAATCAGCTTCAGATTGGAAATGCGCAGCAACAGCAACCTCAGGTTAATGTAACGTCCACTGAACAACAACATCTACTGGATGGTATATCTTTTCAGATTGACAATGTAACTTTTTCACATCATATGGCATCTGTGAATGGTATTCAGCTCCACTATGTAGTTGGTGGCAAGGGAGATCCAGTAGTATTGTTACATGGTTGGCCGCAAACATGGTATGAATGGAGACATGTTATGCCAGCTTTGGCTAAAAATTATACTGTTATAGTACCTGATCTACGCGGATTAGGTGATTCATCAAAGCCACTTACGGGGTATGATGGCAAGACTACTGCCGAAGATATCCATCAATTAGTATCTCAATTAGGATTTAATCAAATTTTCTTAGTAGCGCACGATATAGGAGTACAGACTGCCTATTCATATGCAGTAGCCTATCCTAACAATGTAAGTAAATTATTGATTATGGAATTTGCATTCCCAGGGTTTTTGCCACCTGGATTTGAAGGTGTGACATGGTGGTTTGCATTTCATCAAGTACCTGATATACCAGAAATGCTTACTTTTGGAAAAGAAAAAGAATACCTATCATGGTTTTATAAAGGACTTGCATATAACCCGTTTGCTATTACTCAAGCTGACATAGAAGAATTTGTGAGTCACTATTCTGCTCCTGGTGGTATGCGAGCTGGATTTGAATATTACAGAGCTTTTCCAGTAAATGCAATTGAAAACAAAGAATCACTAGCCAAGGAAGGTAAGCTTCAAATGCCTGTACTTGCAGTAGGTGGTGATATTTATCCTGCTGTTGGTGGTGATCTTCCTGGCAACTTTGCATTATACTCAATACAACAATTAGCTACAAATGTAAAGGGCATTACAGTTCCACTTTCAGGACATTGG
This sequence comes from Nitrososphaeraceae archaeon, assembly GCA_036395315.1. Classification (GTDB taxonomy): domain Archaea; phylum Thermoproteota; class Nitrososphaeria; order Nitrososphaerales; family Nitrososphaeraceae; genus TA-21. The sequence goes on along the minus strand of DASWDL010000155.1, from coordinate 1,212 downwards.
ATTCCAGAAGAGCAGCCTAAATTAGTAATAGATCAATTATTCAAATTCTTTGGGAATGGTACTAATAGCAATAAATGATCCAATTCTTTAACCAGAACGCAAAGCAGCGAAAAAAATAGTTACGAATATAGTAAAAATGATACCCAAGCAACTTAATACCTCAAGTAATCTCAATGTGGCTCTTTTATCGAGTATACTAAATAAATATTTGTAGGGTAGTCGTCTATAAGCCAGTGGCATCATCATTGAAAATTAATAATAGTCCATTTTAGGCATTTGCAGCTTCCACCAAGTTAATTAGCAATAACTTTCATCTTGTAAGTTGATGGAAATTGAAGTCCTATTTTTTACGGTATTGGTTTTGCTTGCAGTTACTTTGAGTACTACTCAGTCATTTGGAATCCGCTGTCCAAATTTTTCAATTTCTGCAAGTCTTCCAAGTTTCTCGACAGATAAATCTTTTTCATAGTAAGCTAGCTTCAGATCTTGAAGTGAGCACTCCGGAAATAAAGGTCATGCCCTAGGACAATCAGGGGATCGTGCAAGCGCTGAGGATACAAAGAAAAATCGAGTCTGGCGGCAGTTAACAATTAGGGTTTGGGACTGTTACTATGCAGCAGGCATGGCAAATCTAAATGTTGCACCATTTCCGTCAGGATTATTTTCGGCCTGTATCACTCCACCATGCGCTTCAATAATGCCTTTGGATATGAAAAGTCCAAGACCAGTACCAGTCACAGATTTTGTGGCAAACTTTGAAAACAACACATGGAATATTTCTGCATCAATTCCACTGCAACTATCTGTAATCTGTATGTAAATAAACTGATCTTTTTCGTTGGCCCTGTTTACATAGACATCAATCCTTCCTTCATGAGTAAATTTGATAGAATTGTTTGAGATTGTTCATAACTTGGGCGAGTCTTCTACGATCGCCGTTTACAAGATTGATATCATCATTAGAGAAATGAAGATGCAGTTTTACTTTTTTATTATCAATATGTCCTTCAGCGCCTTGCACAGAGTTTGATACGATCTCGTTAATATTCAATAGCTCTATTTTTAATAGCAAGGAATGCCTTTCAATCTTTGTGATATCCAAAATGTCCTCAGTAAGCTGCTGTAAACGGATGGCATTTCGAACTATTATATCGAGATATTGTTGTGTTAGTTTAACATCTAAGTATGAATCTTGTGATAGCAAATGTTGAG
>DASWDL010000154.1:0-2246 GCA_036395315.1 Nitrososphaeraceae archaeon | reverse complement strand
CTATATTGATAAGGTATTATATGCTCTTGAAGATAAAATTACTAAATCGTACGTCTAGTTTTTAATTTTCAATATTCTGGGAAGTATTAAATAACTCACTGCAACCTTCAAAAGTACTACTATAGTCTCAACACGATAAGTATTTGCTAGTTAATGCATATACAGTATATTGCCTGTGTTAGGTGCAATGGCCTTCGTATCGAGAAGGTATGACGATACTATAGATGAAATTATGGATATGTCTATTGCAGATGGACTTAAAGAAGCATTAGTTAATTCGGGCTTTACACGTAAACGGATACTCACCTATGGAACAGATGAATTAGCTTCGGTATTGAAAATTGAGCAGTATGTTGCGAATATGGTTCTGGAAGCAGCTAAACAATAGCCATTATTTTATCTTTATTCTTGATAACGAGAAGTAACATTACTAAGGTAATTGGATGTAATGCAAGCGCAGGAGCACACTTAGAGTAGGTTACTTCAATTTAAGTGGCTGTGGAAAAATTAGCAACCACAGGGTAATGCGAATAAAAAAAAGTTTGGGGAGTTAACTTGTTGTTTTTAGCTATTTAACTGGAGGTAGAAGCGGCGGACTCGGACTAGTCATATTACCACCTGCTGTGGCATTCGTCATATTACCACCTGCTGTGGCATTCGTCATATTTCCGCCCGTTTCGTTGCCTGTCATGTTCTGTGCGTTCACCGAGCTGATTCCTAGGGCAGCAAATAGAGAAACTATAGCCGCCAAGACTACAATTACTGGTAACAGTTCTGTCTGTGTCATTATATCATTTTTAAATGAGTCTTTATAATTTATAAAACTTTATACATCTGATCGCAAGCTTTCTACACTTTTCGATATTATTTCGATTCTTTAAGTACTCACTCTATTATTGAATTTTATCTGATGATTTAATATTGGATAGACGACAAGGCTAGGCTAGGCTAGGCTAGGAAATATTTTCTGTATATCCAAGTATCTCTTTCTTAATGTAACTATACTCATATTTGCTGAGTCTGCTAACCTTTTTTGATTAACTTTTTCTCCTTGATTTAAACATGCTGCATATAGGACTCCCACCGATAAAGCATTGGGATCTTTACCAAAAGACATCGGCTTATTCTTGACGATAGCCATTAATTCTGCCGCTCTTCTGGTTGTTTTTTCACTGACTCCTGCGCTGGCTGCGATTCGTGACAAATGAATTCTAACATCTATTTCAGGTAGTCTTATGTTCATTCGTCTCACCAGAATTCTATAGCATTTACCTGCGAATATATGGTCTGTATCCATTGCTTTACAAATTTCTTCTAACGTTCGTGGTATGTTGACTTCTCTACAAGCCACATATATGCATCCGGCAACAAAGCCTTCGATGCTCCTTCCTTTTATAACATTTAGATCAAGGGTCTTTCTGTAGTAATAAGCTGCCTTTTCTGCTAATGCTTCATTTAGGGATAACTTATCCTTCACTCTTTGAATCAATGGAAGGGCGCTCTTTAGATTTCTATGGTAAGTTCTATTGCAGTTAGATATTTTGTTCCATCTTCTCATCTTAACCATATTGCTACGCTGATCAGCACTCATCCGAACGCCATTACCATCTGTTACGGTAAATGGAATTACCGTTGATAGTCCTTTATCAACTTGGACTAGACTAGTTGGAATTCCAGCATGTGCTCCGGGCTTTTGGTCTTCAGGCTTTGTTTTAAGTTGACTTTCAGATGACTCTAACTTTTCAGCCAAAACAGCTCCACAGTTTTCGCATAACTTCTCACCCGTTTGAGGATCAAAAACGATATTGATACCTTGACAGTTAGAACACTTAAAAATATCTCCTTTGCCTACAACGGATTCAAATTCTTGTTTTAGTTCGGTAGGTTGAGCGGTTACTTTTATCATACACTAACGTCCAGAGGTATTTTATTAATAACTCATGTGTACATTGCAACCAAATGAATTGCATCGTAACACATTATCAGTCAGGTTCGTTAGTGTCTCAAACCATAGGGGCATTATTATTCTGGACATTCTACTACGCGCCTTTTTGTCAATATTACGACAAGTATTACCAAAAAGAGTGCTAACGGAAAGCGCGAGAAGAAATTGGTTCTTTGAGACTGCCACCAGCCGCTGCCGTCGCTGCAATATCGGTCTAGATTTTCAAAAGCATTCACGCTTGGATTAGAATAGCTCGATTGAAATAATGATACAATAGACAAATCCATTAGATGGAACTTGC
>DASWDL010000153.1:0-5967 GCA_036395315.1 Nitrososphaeraceae archaeon | reverse complement strand
GCCGATTGATTCAGGCCCAGAACCGCTGGTAACCAAATTAGACGATAATAATTCTATTGCCACGTATACTAATGAAACTTTGAAAGAATCCAAGCAACATGTCACAAACTCAAATAATGCACCAAAACTTGAAGATCAACGCATTATAGTCGATGCCAGCAAGGCGGCTGAAATTATATTGAAGGGATCGGATCCAGATAAAGACACAATAAGATTCGAGATAGTAACGGATCCATCTCATGGAACACTAGCAGGACTTGACAGGCAGAAAGGTACTGTCTCGTACATTACAAATCCGGGCTTATGGGGGTTTGACAGCTTCAAGTTTAAAATCGTCGACAGCCATAACGCAGAGAGCAGAGTAGGAACAGTGTCAATAATATTCAAAACGTCTCCGGATGCACCACCTAATGTATCTGATATAATCGCTGCTACTGCTATCAATAAGCCCATTAACATAGATTTGAAGACTAGTGGCACTGACAAGAGAGAGGTACTCAAATTCAGTGTAACCTCAGAACCTTTACATGGAAAATTAAAAGGGCCAGAAAATATAGATCAAACTTCGGCTAAAGTTACATACCTGCCAGATAAAGACTATGATGGAAAGGATACTTTCGGATTTAAGGCTCAGCATGTGAATGGAGTCAGCAGCAAACAGGCTAACGTAACTGTAGTGGTTATTGCCCCTCCCCCAACTCCAAATTCTCTGCCAAAAGCCGACACTCAAAGTGTTAATACCGATCAGAACAAAAAGATCGGAATTGTTTTAAGAGGGACCGATACAGAAGGTGAAAAATTAACCTTTTCAATAGTCACAGATCCTTCTCATGGAAAAATTACTAGATTTGATTCATCAAGTGGAAAACTCGTTTATAAGCCGGATGCTATATTTAGCGGAGACGATAGCTTTACTTTCAAAGTTACTGATCCCAAAGGGGGAACAAGCAATGATGCTAGAGTATCAATAAAAGTAAATTCACTTGTCAATATCCCTGCTAAGGAAAAGATAAGTCATTCGGGGGAAAGCGTTCGCAGTAGATCGGAGAATACGAGTTCTTTTGTTCCCGCCGAACCTAAAAATCATCATCCTTCAGCTGATGCAGGTCTGAATGATATCGTATATAGTGGCACAAAAGGTGTTTCTCTAACAGGTGGCGGAAAGGATAAAGACGGAAACAAACTAACCTATTCCTGGAAACAGATCTCAGGTCCGCCTATAGAACTAAATGGAGTTGATACCTCCACTCCTATATTTAATGCACCCTACGTAAGTAGAGACGTCGTGCTTCAATTTTCTCTGACGGTCGATGACGGATTGGGAGGTCAAGACACTGATACTACAAAAATTCTCGTACACCCTCAAGATGTGACTCTGGTAACACCGTCAATAGAAACACACGAAACGAATAATCAAACAAAATAGACCCAGCAGAAATAACATATATCCAGAGCCGCCTGAATCAGAGCGATAGGCGTAACGTTATTAGGCTTTATTTCTCCCCTCTAGAAACTTCACCATATGTTCCTGAACACGAATAGCTCTATGTGTGACCACAATACAGGTTCATTGCACTTTAATTCTTCTAGTATAAGTTTTGGAACCTTCTACTTACAGGCCTGATGTCAGAATCATTTCAATTTATTCTGTTTAATTCTTCCATCATATATGATATTTGAAGTTTAATTTCCGTTCTACTTCAAACCGAATGTCCCAGGCGAGTGACAATTAGTTAAATGTCCATTAAACGGAAAGACTAGTTTAAATTGGATGGGTTATCCTATTCGGGAACATATCATATGCACAATAAATTTTAACATTTTTAGAGAATCAAGTTAATTGGGGATAGAATAAAGGAAAATCAGTCGCAAAGTCAAAAAATGTGAGGAAATCGTATCAACAGATAGACATTTAAAGCGCATGGAAAGTCCATTGAACCATTAAACCATTTCATAACGTTTACGTTTCGAAAGCCCTTCTGTTTGTTTTTGCAATAATTCTATTAACGTTACCATTACTCTTACCATCTACAGTACTCAATTCAGCAGCGGCCTGCATTACCTACAGTTCGACCAGCAAGACGATAACAGTCAGTTGCACTTCTGTAACGCATCTAACTGATGTCAATAATGTAATCAATAATCCTAAAATCTTAAAAAAAGAATCCACTGGAGTTTGGCTCCTGTCTGCGAATTTGCAGGTAGCTAAAGGAGGTAATCTGCTTATTGATTCAAGTGATACAACTTGGCTTAAGATACTTTCAGATGGGTCAGTCGCGTACGGCTTAAAAAATTCTGGTATCCTCAAGATCGATTCTGTTAAGGTGACTTCATGGAACGTGGCAAGTAATACCTACGCGTCACCCGGGAGTGACGGCAGGACTCCTAGGGCATATGTTGTTTCATCAGACGGAGCAACAGGAACTATGAACATCTTTAATTCAGAGATTTCATATCTAGGATACAAAGGGACAGGACATCATGGATTAGATTACTATGGTGGCGAAAAGAGTGTAATACAGAACAATCAAATACACCATAATTGGAGAGCATTTTATTCATCTGGGGTCGGCGGACTCAATTTTAATAAAAATGTTGTTCACGACAACTATGAATATGGGATAGATCCTCATTCAGGGACCCATGACATGTACATTACTTACAATAAATCATATAATAATAATCATGGAATAATATGTTCTCAGATGTGCTACAATATACATATCGAAAATAACGAACTGTACAAGAATAAAGCCGACGGTATTTTTTTGAATGCTGGTTCCCATCATTCAACTATTAAAAACAATAACATACATGATCAAGAGACAGCAATCCAGCTACCATCGCTTTCATACTCAGAAGTTTATGGTAATACCGTTACCAATTCAGAGTATGGAATTAAATTATATAAAGAAACAGGGTTCAATACTATCAACAATAATATTCATAATAACAACATAAAAGTATCTAACACTGGAATTGAGGTCAGGGATGGCGCATCAACAAATAGCTTTACTTCTAATACCATCGACGGCCTTGGTACAGCTAGTGGCATAATTGTAAAGGGTTCCATTACCGGCGGTAATATCTTTAACGATAATCACATCTCTAATGTGAAATATTCAATTTCGTTGACTTCAGGCAATACAAATTCAAAATTCATTAACAATCACTTGGATACCGTAGCAGCGTCTGGCGAATACACGCTAGTAAGTGCATCCGCCCTTAAATTAGAAAGTACCCAATTTTCAGCTGACGTTATAAAATCACTAGATAGCAGCAGCAATCCCGTTAGCATATCAAAATCTGGTGTCATTAGTTCAACCGATGGCGTAACGGGTCAAATAAGCAAATATGACACTAATGTAAAAGCCTTCAGCAAGACCTTGACTAACAATGCAAAAATCACGATCACAAGCATTGCCACATCTAGTGCTACTTCCTTCGCTACGTCAGCCGCTAAAACTAATAGTACTATCTGGTCTGTTCAGAATAATACCATAGGTGGGACTACTGTCTACCATACTGACGATAAGGGGACATCGATCACAACTGGTAACGCCGATGACAATAATATTTTGACAAGAAATGATAGCAAAAATGGGTATACCAATCCTTCAAGTATCCATCCCAAAGATCAACAAAAGTTGATAAATACGACATCGCTAGAGAAACATGCAAAGAATGAGCAAGCCAAGCTCGCCCAGCAACAAGCAGAACAAAGTCTAATTAACCATAATAATGCAGATAACAAGCAGCCGGCCGGGACATCAGACAAGGGCCAGGTGTTCATTGATGACCAAAAAAGGTCGTCTAAGAGCCTTAAGTCAGTCGACTCTAAGCTATTTACAAAACATGCTCCGGAAGTAAAAAATCATCGCCCATCTGCAGATGCTGGTCCTGGTCTTTCAATCTACGAACTTACAAAACAGGTTGCTTTAGCCGGTAGCGGAAAGGATATTGATGGAGATAAATTATCCTATTTCTGGAAACAGATATCAGGCCCGCCCATAGCTCTAACAGGAGTGAAAACTAAGACACCTATATTTAATGCTCCTGGAGTAAATAGAGATACTCCAATTAAGTTCTTACTAACAGTTAATGATGGAAAAGGTGGACAAGATACCGATATTACGAATGTAATAGTGAAGAATCAGATAGTGGATCGCGATGTGACTGTTTTGAGACCATTAGTAAATTCGTTAGACAGATACAATCAGTCGGGGCCGATAGAGCAGTTAGAACAAAAATAGTTAATAGCTATTATAGCCCCTACTTTCCAACGTATCCATAACGCTTGATCTTGAGGGAATTATCAAATGTGAATATTGACACTGAATATGAGAATGAAGAAGTTTTTAATAGGGTTAGCGGAAAAACAAGTTTTATGCGCAGAATATAGGCGAGATCAAGGCATTATCGGTCCAAGCAGAATCCGAAGAGACATCTGGTACAAATTAGTGGGAAATAATCACCTTTTTTTGATCCCATTTATCGAAATTTAACACCATCGTATATGGGCAATATTTTAGAGCCAAGTACATGAAAAGAAAACAGACTAACTTAACGAGAGGGAGAGCAGTAAAATTTATAAACGAAAATCTTCGTATTCTTTGGAACGGCTCTTCTTAACGGCGAGTCGGCTAATTCCTTATATTGTCAGTTTGTGGCACATATTAGAGGAAACCTAAGGTACTTATCTTGTCCCGGCAATAAATCGACTGTTCGTCCTAACAATATCTAAATGCCCTTAATCTTAGGATGATTATGAGAAGTGAAGATCTCAAAAGACTGAATGAGATTCTTAACAAACTAGCTCTAGATAATTTCTTTGAGGACTATAAAGAATTAAAGGACTTTTATGAATACTTGGCCGCTCGGTATCACTTCGATTTAAAAACCCATACTGTAGATCCTTCTACAGGCAATATAATACTGCTTAAGGACCAAGATAAGATTTATTCTTAAGATAATGCAGCACACAACCTGGGGAGAGAAGGGTGACTCACCAGGGTTTCAATTTATTCACCGGCCTAACTATGTTCTATAATATGGTGTAGATATCGAGGGTCTGTGCCCAATAGTCGACAAACTTAAAGCCTCAGAGTCTCGATTATCATCAATGTCAAAATCCTCTCTTGTTTTAGAAGTTGGTCTGCTGTTTTAATAAATAGTAAAGGTTTCCTGATCTGTAACCTATGTTGTTGGTGTGCTTCATTTCTGAAAAGTGACACTGGACACATCTGTATATGGCCTCTGTGCCAAAGCCAGAAGATACAATGGTTACCTATCTTTTATGCTGCAAGCCAAAATCGGGTTTCGCTTGGGGGTGTGCTTCTGTGGGCCTAGTATCTCTCCTGGAAATTCTAAAAGCGATTAGCGATGGTAAGTCTCTACGCTTGTTAAACCTTATGGCGAGAGGTGACGAACCCAAGGAGAGGGATATTTCCCGCAAAGAATTTTATTCAAGAATATCGAGATTCGTAAAGACGGGGATGGTAGGGCGCAGACACGGAAAGCATTTCCTTACGCCGTTCGGTAAAACTATTTATGAAATCCAATTGATTCTGGTAGAGGAAATCAAATTAAAAGCGGCTGTTCCACCTGACCGCAACGTTGGAATGTTGTCCCCCGTCTTCTCCACGATTGTCTAATTGATACTCAAAAATGGTATTAGCAGATTGTCTCCCAAGCAATCGTCTTGGTATCAGCAATTGTTCTATAGTTTATGATGGTCTAATTGACACAAATGAGATGACTGTATCCATAAAATTTATTTAAAATATCTATTTTTTTAAAAAATCCCAATATTCGAAGAATATAACAGTCAATTTTACCATAATACACACAAAAAATAGAAGGGCTATAACATTTATACTAGAGATTATCTATTTGCAAGCCCCTTTTTCAGATCATCAAAGTTCATCGCAGGAATTACTTCTACATTTGCTCCCATCCATTGAAATA
>DASWDL010000152.1:0-4185 GCA_036395315.1 Nitrososphaeraceae archaeon | reverse complement strand
AAGGCCCTTAACGAAATACCAAATGTTAAAGATCTCATATTATTGAAAGATATAGTAGAGGGAATAGAAGGAATGGCAGATAAATGTCAGGCAGCATCTGAATCGCTTACAATATTGGCTTTGAGTATGTGATGGCTCGCTTTGAAGGAACCCTTGTTCAGAACAGAATAATAATACCTGATATAGAAGATTCTCGTTCCATTTTTTCTAAGGGATACTATGGCAAACCATTGGGGATACCTAAACCGAGAGATGCAACGTTTGAATCTCCATTAATTTTAGATGTGGTAGAAGGATACTATCTTGTTCATTCTAAAATTTTAGATGTATTTCACGTGTCAGGAAAAAGGATTTCGTTAGTTGAGATGAAAGTTGTGTGTAGGAAGCAATATGCCGATTTCGATAGAAAGTATTTGGTATTTAAAAAACTTCGAGATGTAGGGTATGTTGTTTCTCCAGGGATAAAATTTGGTTGCGACTTTGCTGTATATGAACATGGTCCTGGAATTGATCATGCACCATATTTGGTCCAAGTCATAAAGGCTTCTGACAATCTCACAACTACAGGGATAGTCTTGGCAGGAAGATTGGCCACCACTGTAAAGAAACAATTCATACTTGCAGTTCCATTCACAAGATCAAAAAAAGTTGACTTCATAGCTTTTGATTGGTGGAGGGCATAACTATATGCATAGAACCATCCTCACTCATTTGATATTGACCCACCTGGCAAGTCAAACTTTACAAAGTTCTCCCCTGATATAGTTAGCCGGGTGCTAAATTTTTCCGGACCGGGCTCTAACCACCCCTTGTAGCGTATAGAATTTTTTACAATATCTATTATACTTGGTTTTTTCTCATTCACTTCCTCGTACGATGATAATATCTCCCCAAACTTTGCCTCTTTTTTCAGATTAAATTTCATTAAGTAATAAACAAATACAACCACCTTTTCATAATGATTCGATGGATTCTTTTCCCTGTAAAATTCCCGGAGACCTATTTTCTCATCATTAGCTTTAAGATCTGCCGGCAACGGTACAATAAGAATCGGGGATTTCTGAACATGTCTGTGACCTTGAGTAGATCGCCTAATTGGCTCTGGATTCCTAGATACAATATGAGAAGACAAACCAGTTTCAGATTTGTCCTCTAATTTAGGAATATCTCCCTCCAAGTTATATTTCACGGCCTCTTGAATTGCAAATTTAAAGATCTCTTCGAATTTTTCAAGATGTTTATTAACAAATTGCTCGTTGCCTTCTAATTCTACGCTGCCTTCTTTGACATTTATCTTAAATTTAGCCTCAGGAAGACTCAATATTGAGTCTGGGAAATACGCATTTTATTAAGGTGTCGGTACACTACCTTAACCAAAGTTTGGGAAGCTAATTGTCTTAATCCAGATTAATTCATTAGAAATATTTCTAGTTTTATACATGCAACACAATGCAAACGTGCTAATTTCTTTGAATAATCTGGACTAAATCGATTACACGATCCTTCAGTCTAATACAGCCCTTATTCGTAACAACCTGCAGCGTACCCCCTAATTCATTATTGTAATACTCCTCCTTTTCGAGTGGCAAGGATCCCAATTGCATAGGTTCTGCGTCAAGACCACTTTTCTGCATATCTAGTGCAAAAACCTCATTCAGTTTCATGTATTTAATCAAGTCAACTTCTTCATCTTGTAGTGATCGTGGTTCTTCGTCCATATCACTGTTATCCTAATTGTCTTAATTAAACGATTTGGAAAGCTGGTCGCGAGAGCCGCTAAGCATAGCGATTTATTTGGGCCCCGACTGGATGTCTGTAAAACGTTGGTAAAGCTATATTTAATAGGCCAACAATTGTCCGAAAAATATGGCAAAAAATAACCCAAAAAACCCCCTCAAATTTGATAAGAAGGTGGTCCTAGTTACCGGTAGTGGAACAGGAATAGGACAAGCAATCGCTAGAAAATTCGCCCATAGTGGAGCGAGTGTCATAATCCTTGGTAGGAGAGCCGAACCTTTAGAAAAAACAGCAACAGAGCTGAACGAGGTTATCTCTGGGGTAGGTTCGACGGGTTCGGTGAGAATCTTTCCAGGTGTGGACGTATCCGAAGAGAACTCGATAAGTGAAATGTTTGATGCTATTAAAAAGGAATTTGGCAATATCGATATCTTGGTAAATAACGCAGGTGTATCTGGCCCCGTAAAGTTGTTCACGAATTCCAATTTCAAAGAGTTTAGGGAGTGTGTTTCTATACATCTTACAGGCACTTATTGGACCACACTTAAAGGTCTTGAAGTCATGAAGAAAGATTCTAAAATTATAACAATATCTACTTTTTTCACAGAAGAAAATAGATTGGAACAAAGACCATATAGATTCAGGACACCATATACTAGCGCTCAAGGCGCAAAAAATAGATTGGTTGAGGCTTTTGCCTGGGAACTAGCATCATCTGGGATTAAATCAATTGCGACAAATCCTGGGCCAGTGCACTCTGATCGCATTTACAAAACGGTATATCCAAAGGCTGCCGCTGAATTTCTAAGAATAGGTGGTTATCCAAGTTTTACCTCTTCCCAAATAGAAAGATTATCACCTCAACTCTTGGACCTTCTCGGGGAAGACGAAAAGTCAGTAAATGAGGGACTAGCCAAAATATCAAAGATCTTTTTTAAAAGTAATGATGGCAAAAGTGAAGAAGAAAAGTACTTGTCTTTGAAAGGATTATTAGCAAAGATTCAAGAGATCGCGGAAAAAGTTCAAGCCAATACCAAAAAAATGATAGTGGGCGAACAATTTTTGTCTCAGGAAGATGTGGCAGAGATGGTTCTAAATCTTAGTCAAGATTCCATTAGTAAATCAATTAATGGGCGGATAATGCCAAACGACGGAGTATTCTATCCTGTGAAACCAATAATTGGAACCGCAATACCGATTCAAAATCCTCCTGACTTGTCAGAAGCTGTTGTTATATTAATCATCAATTCTGCATCAGAAAAAGATCATCACAGGGGAAAGCTTCTCGCTGATTCTCTGAAAGAAAAAGTAAAACAGTTAGTTGTACTCGTACATGACAAGAAGTATGCAGATTATTACAAAGGGCTACATTTTCATTCATTGGATTTGTCCAATGAGGTAGATATAAGCGAAATTTTTCGGATTGCAAAAAGCAAGTTTTCAGTTATTGATACAGTCGTGATGTTAACAGGTGAATTTGATTATAATGTTTCACTGTTATCACTATACAGGAGCAGTTGGGATGATTTAGTTGAAAAGTATGTCTTAACTCCTGCGTTGATTACCAGAGCTGCTGCTATAAGCATGGCTCCTCCTGGTGCATTCGATGAGCCTTCGCTTTTTAAATCTTCACAAGGCAAAGTAATAATAATTGGGCCCGATGCGCCAGTAGGTAAAAAAATATCTGGACTTGTTAGAGCAAGGTCAGAAGTTTTCAGAGGTGCATTAAGACCGTTTAATGCCACAGTGAATCAAGAACTACGAGACGTGCTAAATTCGAATATCAGACAATACCTACTGTTATGTGGAAACTTAGATGGTAATGCTCCAAATGAGGCAAAAATCAAAGATATCCTACTAGAATTGATGTGTGATAAGTACCAGGGTAACAATCAAACTATCCTTTATCCTGACGAATCTTAATTCCATCTTCTACTCACATTGTATTCCTTCCTATTTAGTCAGTATAATACATTCATATTTCTTCTTCACTAACAATTTAATTTAAGAGAATGAAGAATATGCTTTGCACGCGAACTTCAAAGAATTAAATAATGCAATACGATTATCAACAATACGCTCTACGTCCTAGATACAAGCATAATAATTGATGGCGAAGTTAATAAAATGCTGGATACAGGGGAAATTTCTTCTGGTGACGAGGTAGTCATCCCAATGGCGGCTCTTGATGAGCTCCAGTCCCAGGCCTCAACTAGCAAGGAGCATGGGATGGTCGGACTAGTAGAAATAAAGAGAATAAGAGAACAATGTTCGTCAAGAAACATAAATTTAAGGTTCAGTGGATCACGCCCCGGTTTGGATGAAATAAGACTTGCCAAACACGGCCGTATAGATTCGATTATTAAAGATGTGGCTCTAGAGGAGAACGCGGTTTTGGTAACTGCAGATTATGTTCAATCCTTAGTTGCAGAAGCACAAGGCGTCAGA
>DASWDL010000151.1:0-2363 GCA_036395315.1 Nitrososphaeraceae archaeon | reverse complement strand
AAGACCTTTGGAGGAATGACTACATCGCTAATACAAGCGGCGATATTACTGGCAATTGGATTGGCTATCGGAATCAATTATACTCCAATATCAATTGTGGCGATTACCGTCTTAATTCTGCTACTTTCATTTGCACTGACGTCATTAGGTCTTACTCTTGGAAGCTATATGGAGAGTTTAGAAGGCTTTCAATTAATAGTAAGCTTTGTAGTATTTCCTCTTTACTTTCTAAGCGGAGCATTATTTCCGTTAAATAATCTTCCATCATGGCTTTCTTACCTAACCATGATAGATCCTGCCACTTATGCTGTAGACGCTATAAGAAACATGATGCTTGGATTAGAAGGTAAGAATCCATTTGTTGTGGATATTGGTGTTTTGGCATTGTCTGTGATAGTTTTAGGGACAATTGGGATGCTCTCGTTTAGAAGAATGAAGGCTGTATAAAAGATAACCAGTCTAAAATCATGAATCAATCGATCAAGGATGCATTTCTATCTCATATTTCATTCCCTAGTAGTTTGGCAAGCTAATGAGGTAAATTTAAATTACATTTTATCCATTAGTAGTTACTATACCAACATAGGCTTGCGCATAAAAAGATTTGACAATAAATAGCAAAAATAGTTTAGATGTTTCACACTTGTCAGGATTGACCGCAGCAGTCTATATCTTAAAATGCTTCTCCGAAGGTAAAAGCAGGGATCAGATAGTAAATAATAATTTTAAAGGCAATAGACACTTAGCCTCGATATGGATAAATTTTCTCAAAGCAAACCACTGGCTTGAGCAGAATACAGCAGTCGCCAACAGCAAGATATCAGTTTCCGAGGAGGGCAAGAAATGGCTAAGAAGATACGAATTTGCTCTAAGAAATAAAGAGATGCAACTGAACATGAAGAGAAAATAAAGTAAATCATAATCTATTCATCGCTTATTATAAAATGAACAAACATGTAAAAAAATGAGAAACAAATAAAAATCAACCATGGTTTCTAGATTAACAATCGTTGCGGTGGCAAAACTCCTGCTAATTCATCGGTTTAAAGATAGAATATTGGAGACTCAGACTTACTTTTCCTCAATAGCGCAAAAATCACCATTTTAAAATCAGATTATGTTTCGATTTGGATATTGATGGCCATACTACTCTCTCTTTCTTATCTAGGGTCCTAACTGAAATCAAATGTAGGGACAAACTGAAAGCAGGGGTGACATGCTTTGATCCTTTTTAACAGCAAGCTCATACTATAATATCGTTTAGAAGCTTGTTAGTAAAAGCATGCAGTTCTAAAATATTAGATGTGCCATAGTTTTTTATGTTTGTTAGTAAATTGCTTGTGGTTGTATCTGCAATGAGAAGATCGCATGCCGATCCAGCATAGTACCAGCTCCTGAGTTTAAGCCCATTACTCTAATCTTTAGACTTGATATTTCTGATCCTGATAAATTGTATTTGTTAGCTAAAACGGTCTTTATTTGAGACTCAGGATCAGATATACGATTAACCTGCGATGACGACAACTGTATCGTAATATAGAGTGGTTTTGATAACATTGTCACTGGAATTTTTCCAGATGTATCTTTTAGGATAGAAAAGCTGATCTTATTCACCAATAAATTATTTGGCTCAGAAGTTGCAAACGAATTAACAGAGTAAAATACCCTGACATCAAGCAAGCTGCGAATTTGATCTATAGATAGTGTATTTGCAGCAGCAGTAAATACACTGTTGCCAGAGAAAGAGGAACCTAATAAACCATTGTTTGATTGTACTAGAATGACCACAAATCCCTCTACAAAGTTCGTTCCGGCGTTGTTAATTCCAGTGTTAAGTAGCTCAAGAATGTCTTTGCAACTTAATTCGGTTGTTTTTTGAGGTTCTATGGTCTTTATAACTGAATTGGTGACCGGCTTACCGTTATTGAGTATTGTATTCAATAAAATTGTGACTGGAGAATAATCTTGTCTGTTAAAAATCCCAATTACTGTATCATAGTATCCTAGGCCAAGTGGACCTTCATCTTCAGTGATCGCGCCACATTCAAATTTTGCTGTAAATGTTAAGCCACTGATTTGCTTTGTGTTGTTATTATTATCAATTTCAGATAAACTGGCACCATTATTCAGAAGAGAATAAGATTGATTTGCTGCTTCGGTAACAAGAGTCATCGATACTACACCTAATGCTACCACCGAAACAACAACAGAAATTGTGAGAGTTCCAAGAGGCATAGTGGTTAATGAGTTTCTAATTTTTAATCGACTCTACATAATTTATACTCTTGTTATTGAAACATCTAACACACTGGGTTGCAGTCACAAATTTTATCTGAACCTTAGATTACTAAACATAAGAGAAG
>DASWDL010000150.1:0-6314 GCA_036395315.1 Nitrososphaeraceae archaeon | reverse complement strand
GAGACTAAAGAAATCTCAGGCCTCATATCTTGCAAAGTATGCGGGTCTCGGTTAATCACTGCAACTTTTTCTTCAGACTACGATCTAACTAGAATAATAGCAAATAAGCTAAAAGGCACCAAGATAAGTACTGAAGAAGATCATAAGTTTGATCGAGCATGGAAGGTCGCGTCTCTAATAAATAACTTTGGCGCCAAGGCACTCTTGGTCCTTTCAGGATATGGTGTTGGAGTTGATACTGCCGCTAGGATCCTTCGCAATCTTGTTGAAGATGAAGAAATACTTAAGACTATTTATAATGCTGAAAGACAGTACGTAACTACCAGGGCATTCTGGAAGGAAAAATAGCACTAAATAGAGACGTAATCTGATAACCCCCTAAATTAACATAACTTCATTTTCGTATTCAGGATGGGACTGAATCAGATTTAATTGAATGTATCTAAACCAAATCGTTACTCAAGTCCGAATCACTCGACCATGTGTAATAGTACTTGAAAATGTTAGGATATCTTATTTATCACAGAATCCTTTCTTAATGTGATTTCAGATCTACCATCTCTTCCGGCACTTAGAGCAGCTCCTATAACCCTTACTCTTTCACCTACCTTTAAATTCGCAACATGACTACTGTTGTCACGCCATCCAACCAGTCGGATTTCTCCCGTGTCGTCACCAATTAAGGTATCAGCAACGCTTACTAGATCCCCAGTACGAGTATTGACTTCTGTCGAATTTGGCTGTTGAAGAACAATTGCTTCGAGAACATAAATTTCGCCAATAGTATCCATATCCTTGATTTTTGTGATACTTTCCTCAAGCTTTGGAATAGAATTGCCTTCAACAAGTTTGATCTCCGAATCATCTTGAGAAAAAATCAGAGAATTCCCGAATATCATGCTCGGAACTCCCTCTATCACTGAATCAACAGATATCGATGGTGGATTTAATTTTTCGTCTATGGCTACAGAGTATAAATTCTTGTTCTTGTCTATAGAGAAGTAGTTTATTCTCCCTGAACTATCTGCCCGCCCGCTTGACAATATCCTTATCGTGGCAGCTTCAAAATCTTCTTGTTTTGTGGTTGACTCTAAAACCGTACCTTCGTCCCCATGGATTTCGAAATCTCCATTTCCGTATCGCATATTTCCCTGTTTTATTCTTGCGCCGATAATCCTGACTTGGGAATTGAGCTTTAAAATTCTAGGAATATTATTTTCGTTAACGTTCCAAATAGCAACTCTAAGGTTCCTGCTAGAGTCATTGTTTGAAAGTGTAGCTTGAAGAGATTTTTTAACGACTCCCCGGGGGTCGGAGAATTCTATTATTCTTGGACTAGACCTTAAAATACCAGAAATCACAATATGATCTTGTTCGGCAGCGACTTGATCAACATTAATACTAATTGACTCCAAATGTGGAATTGACACTTCACTACCATTGTATTGTTCAATGTTACTGCTTTCACCCAGATTAATTATAGGTTTTCCGTCCAATCCACTTTTTATATAACCACCAGTGACCCTAATCATATCTCCAGATTTAAGCTGTAATTCGTCGGGAATGTGCGCTACTTTATTCCAGAGCTTCAATCTAATAGTGCTGTCCTGGTCGTATACTGCCACGGTTCTATTTTCTACTTGCTCTGCTGAATCTTTCTTCGCATAAGTCCTAAGAGGGTAAATTGAAAGTACCCTTACTATTACATTAACGTCCCTTGCGCCCACGTAAAGATCCTTGATTCCAGTCTCTGTTTTTGGAATAGATTCGAAAGATATCCCCAAGTCAGCAGCAACTAGGAACAACGCTCCTTGGTCAGTAAGATAACCAGCTCCTATCCTTCGCTTCTTCTCTTCAATCAGCTCCTTCAAGTCTTCCAGAGTCTTGTCTGGTTTCTTGTCTAGTACATGTTCTAGCATTTTTTTAAAATCCATGGGCATTTCTTTTAGCCTCAAAAAAGTTATCCTCTTCTTGCCTATATGTTTTGACAAATATTATCGGTCATGAACGAGAAGGTACCGTATTATGTACAGATATTAGTTAAATATGGAGATCAACAGCACCATTAGAAATATTAAAACAAACTTACCAATTAATATGCCCAGCCCTACCCCTTATCTAATGGATGCGGTGTCATTTTAGCATCTTTGGTAGAAATAAGTTCGCCAGAATAACTAGGTAAAATATGCCTACCCACATAGACGTGCTTCTTGCAGTTTTTAATCCTACGACTTGTACATATCATCCATGAACTTTTACCTGGATTAACTACAAGGTTGGCGATCTTTTTTTTCAATTGACGTACAACGCTGCAATCAAACGGGAGAATGGATACTACTATGAACCATATTTTATTAGTAGACTTCTAGTTCTTTCAACACCCAGATCGAAAATATAGTTCCCGAGCTTTGGCCCGCTATCAGTGTTGATTAGGAGTCTGTACAACAGCTTGAAAAAATTCCGCGGATCAAGCCCGTTTCTTCTTGCAGTGTCGTATATTGTATTCTGCAATTCCTTCTGCGATTCTTCCGTCTGCTCCCTATTGGAATAAGGTTCCAATTTTTTGACAAGCTCATTTAATGCAGACTTCTCGCTGTCCGAGAGCCTTATTTCAAGTATTTCTTCTGTAGATGGGTAGTCATTAGCCCAGTTAGAAGCTTGCTCAATCTTCTGAACTAAATCAGGAGTTTTCTGAGTTACAATCCTATATTTAACAAGTCTTTCGTAGATTTTTTGCACTCTATCGCCATCAGAGAAAAGGGAAGCTTGCTGGGCTATCATTCTGTACGGCACATGCACTTGTGGGGATACAGGAGGTTTAAGATGATGGATATATTCGTAGATGCCTTTCATTCTTGCGGTTTTTTCAATATTATCTAGCTTTTTCTTTCCGAAAAATACATCTTCATAAAGATCGTATTCATCGACGAGGGCAGGGATATCGTCGACACTAATCTGTCTGGTACCGCTAATTCGCTTAAACAAAAGTAAAAGCAATGACTGCGGCGTACCATAGCGTAACCACTTCTGAGGTGTAAACACGTTACCGGCAGACTTGCTTATTTTCTTACCACCCTTATCTAGGAACATTTCATACTTTACATGTAATGGATGGGGATAATTCAGAATACTATCGGAAACCCAGTCGTTTACCCTGACGGAATCCATTATATCTTTGCCATATGCTTCGAATCTAACGTCAAGGGCCTTCCATCTAGCTGCGAATTCCACTTTCCACGCAAGCTTACCATTGCCACTTGTAATGGAGACTTCTCCTTTGTAACCGCATCCTGTCAGTTCAGTGTTACCGAGCCTGGTTTTATCGCAACTGTATAGAACTTTCTTTTCCTCTTGTAGGTAACCTTCAGCTTTTGCGACATATAATCTACCGCAAGACTCGCATATGGGAAAAAATGGGAGAGCACTCTTATACTTTTCTTGACCAACTAGCTCGGCGATTTTAGGCCCAAGGATTGAATTTTTGGATAGTATCTCATGGATCTGGTTAGAAATTATTCCACTTCGGTATACTTCGGAAGCAGATCTAAAGTCATAATCTACACCTAAATCTCTCAAAGAGTCTAACAAGAGTCCACCCATATGAGAGCCATAAGACTCATGACAATCTCCAAAAGGATCAGGAATACTAGAAACTGGCTTAGCAAGGTAATCCTTCAACCATCCTGGAAGACCTGCGGGTATTTTCCTGAGGCCGTCCATATCGTCAGAATACGCTATCAATTTCGATCTGTATCCCATGTTTCCTAATGCCATTGCAATACCGTAAGCGCGTACGGCATCACCTAGGCTACCTATGTGAGGGATTCCAGAGGCTCCAATGCCGCTTTCTACTGTAATGTTATAAAGAGAGCGACCAAGATTACGTTCTCGTTCAACTAGGAGGGAAGCAATCTTGTCTAACCATGTTCCCTTCCCTATTTGTTCAGTCATGTCTCACAAAATCTTGTACATATAAGGACCATTTATTTGGTACCCGAACTTCCTATAATATTCTCTAGTTCCAACTGCACTTATTATTGACAATTTGTCCAACCCGAACTCCTCTTTTACAATTTCTTCAGCAGCTTTGAGCAATTTTACTCCGTAACCCAGATGTTGAAACGATCCTACACCGGTCTTTTTACCTATATCAGTAACTTGACCATATACGTGTAGTTCACGTACTATTGCTCCAGGCTCTCCCGATAATGTTCTTAATTCAGTCCTGTGTGGGTCTTTTAGCCTTCTCAATCTCAAGAAGGCATATAAGATTGATGTCTCCATGTCTTCTAGGCTAAGAAACAATTCTGTTCCCTCAGAAGATTCGTAATCCGACCTCAATAGAATGGGATCAGTATTTAGTTTCTTCGACCTTCGGATTCCCACCTCTCTGCACCTAATGCAATTGCATTCAATTCCTGCCTCGCGCATTTTCTTTTGTACCACCTGTCGTAAGTTACCTAATTTGGGTCCGGCGACAATATCTGGAGATTCAATTTCCCGTTGTACCCTCATAATCCTAACCCATCTTGGAATAATCTTTTTGATCTCGACGAGTAAATTTACGAATTCTTCATCTGAATAAGTAGAAAATTGTCCTTTTTGATATAAACTGTATAGCCCAGTATCTTTTAAGACTAAAGTTGGATATACCTTCAACATATCTGGCCTCAATTTTTGATCGTTGAAGAGCATCTTGAAATATTGAAGGTCCTTTTCTGGTGACGACCCCGGAAGACCGGGCATCATATGAGCAACTATCTTGTGTCCAGATTCTTTAGCAGTTTGAAATGCTTCAAACACATCATGTAAGTTATGCCCTCTGTTCACGTTCCTGTAAACTGCATTGTCCAATGTCTGGACCCCTATCTCTACCCGTGTTATTCCTAGTTCGAGCATAATATCGATATGTTGACGCTTGCAATAATCTGGTTTTGTTTCCACAGTGAAACCTACACACCGAATTTTGCTTTTCTCATTAAGGATTTTTGCTTCTTCGAGCGAACTTGATTCTACTTCTGCCCCATTAAGGGCATCATAGCAGGACTTTGCAAATTCCTGCTGATAATTAATAGGCATAAAGGGAAAGGTTCCTCCCACTATAACTAATTCGACCTTTGAAATGTCATGTCCTCTAGAGAAGTAATGGTTTATTTTTGAAGTAATCTGTGCGCGAGGATCGTAATCTAGTTTACGGGCTTTCCTACTAATTGGCTCTTTGCCAGTATAGCTAAGAGGTACATCGAATTCCACTCCTCCAGGACAATAAATGCACCTACCATGCGGACAATTGTATGGTTTGGCCATAATTGCAACAACTAAAACACCTGAAGCAGATTTGCGGGGTTTTTTTAAAAGGATCTTACGAAGTTCTTCACTAGCAGGAAGATAATTCAATATATCCGAATATTTAGGAACGCGATCTAGATGATATTTTTCGGATATTTTTCTTGTTAGTTTTAATAATTCCTTCTTCGAAACAATTTGGCTTTCTAATATCGATCGTGCTATTTCACCACAGGCTTTATCATAATTATAAAAGACCGGTTCATTGATGACCAGTGCCCCAGTATTGGCCATATTGTCAGATTTATTGAGCTTTTACCGTACAATATAACTCATTGGTTGATTTTGTATAAGCAGGCGTAACCTATAGATAATTAATTGACTGGCTGCCGAATTGTCTACCGGTTCGGTATGGCTGTTTTGTGGGCAAGTCAAAATACCGACAGCAGCCAGCCAGCGATATACTCAATAGAATATTAGCACGGAGTTATTTAACTAATTATCATATCCAACTAGGAATAAGGTACTCTTTCTTGCAATAATTGCATAACAGGAGTTTAGGCTCTTGCTTATCATATTCACTTTCAAAGCTATCATCAATTTCTTGGAGTGTGTTAATCTGACTCTCAATGTCGTCATTACATTCTAGTCTATCGTCGCAAATATCGCAATTATGGACACGGACGGATATTGACCTGAATAATCTGTTGTCTATTGGTACGTTACGTGCTGGATGATCTGTAGAATACAAATCCTTTACTTTCCAAAATAGATAAGTACTCTTATGCTTATAGTTTACTTGAAACAATGAACACTTTAGATATGATTGAACGTGTCGTATTAGCAAGTAGACAACGGAATAGAGGATTAGCAGCGGCTGCTATTGTCTATCCAGATGAAGATACAAAGAATGCTGCAATAATCAATGACGTGGTTAAGCGTTCTTGCAGTAATAATAAGGGTTTGGCTGCTTCTGCAACTTTGGGAGAGAATAAGGTTAAGGCTATCTTCGATTTTATAAATTATCG
>DASWDL010000149.1:0-3721 GCA_036395315.1 Nitrososphaeraceae archaeon | reverse complement strand
GAGGCGAAAGGTAAATCCATAATATGCATAGCCGCGGCAACCATTTACTTAGCTTGTAAGAGATGCGGGGTTGTAAGGTCTCTTGAGGAAATAATAAAGGCCAGCGGTATATCCGAACATGATAGGTCAAGTGTAAAACTTGCATCAAAATATTATAGATCAATGGTTATGGACCTAAATTGTTCGTCGGAAAATGAAAGGTCACCAACTGCTGCAGAATCACTTTCCCGTGGCATAGAGAGCCAATCACTCGCTCCTCTGGTGTATGATTCAGTGAACAAAAATAAATCAGCAATGTCTGTCTATTCAATGATGTCAACTTCAAATTCGACTTTAGCCATAGATCATTATATATCAAAGCTTGTGAACATCTCAAAAATTGATCCTAGAGTAGAAAGGCTTGCAATAGATATCGCACATAAAACTGATAATCATTTACTAGCCGATGGTAAAGCACCAAATGGGCTGGCAGCAGCATACATTTATTTAGCAGCAGTATTACTTGGAATAAACTTGCTTCAGATTGATATCTCGAATTTTGCAGGCATCACTGAGGTCACAATTCGTAACAGATGTAAGGACATATTTAGCAACTTCAAGCTAGTAATCAATGTGAAGGCTGCAAATATTATTTAGTTCACCCACTTCTCCATTTGATTTTCGGGCAATTTTGGATCTGAGTAAGCAAAAGAATTCCTTCAGCTCAATATCTCAAGCTTTGATTGATCGTAGTTGTAGTTTGTACATTGAGATCAATTCAGCGTCAGTTGTCGCATCTTCCGGATTCTTGTCGAACCTTATTTTCCCAGTAAATTTTGGAAACCTGAGGGACATACCAAATCCACTTCTAATTGCATTCATGCCAGTATTATATAATGGACTTAAAGTAATTTCAGACGCAATTATTTCTATGACTACTTTGGGCTTAAACCATGCATCCATATCAAGTGTTGATTGTACCTTCGGGTGTCGCTTGGGCAAAACATGGGCTTTCAATTGGTTCAAAAGCATTTCTAAATCCTCATCCTTGAAGCCACTACCTACCTTGCATACGCTCTTGAACAGATTTGACTCCTTATCATATGCTGCCAGTAACAAGGCACCGTAGCTTCCAGTTCTTCTTCCACGTCCGAACAGTGCCCCAACAACAACTAGGTCTAGCGTATCGGCAATTTCACTTCGGTACTCTCTTTTTATTTTAATCCAAGCAAATCCTCTGGCTCCAGCTCGATACGAACTATCAAGCTGTTTCAGCATCAAACCCTCGCATCCGGCCACTATCGCTTCTGACATGAATCTTTCTATATTTTTGGTATTATCTACAATTTTTTGGGGGATGATTTTAACCATCGAGCCACTCGTTTTCCTTACAAGAGATTCCAACATTGCACGTCGATCAGTATATGGAAGATTTGTCTTATCTTGTCCGTCCTTGTACAAAACGTCAAACAGATTTAGAGATATCGGATATTTAGTAACAGCCTCCTGTATATTATATTTCCTTCTCCTATGCATTAGTTCTTGAAATGGTAAATATTCGCCGCTATTTTCATGAATGGCCACTACCTCAGCTTCAAATATAGTATTTTTTAGTTTACTCTTATTAATTATATTTACGATATCTGGATAGTATGTAGTAATGTTTTCCAACCTTCTAGAAAATATTAAAGTCCTCCCTGCCCCTGTATGAATTTGTACTCTTTCGCCATCTAACTTAAATTCCGCAGCGGTTTTTCCATTCATCTTATCAAGAACCTCTTGTGGCGTTCGGACTCGTTCAGCAAGCATTGCTCTGATTGGTCTGAATAATTGAATTTTCGTCGTTGCAACTGCAGAACGACCTTCAGTTGCCAATAACCTACCCACTCTCCCTAAATCACTAGACACATTGTAAGCAGCTTCAAGAACATGCCTATGTTTCTTTTCGCCTGCAAAGGCAATCGACAAAGCATCTAGAATTGAATAATCTGCCACTCCCAGACGCAAAGTTCCTAACGCAAATTTTATTATGTATCTACATTCATTAGGAGTAGCATCGTTTAGCAAGCTGGACAAAAGTCGCAGTTTGACCTCCTGCGAACCCTTTCCAACTGTTTTAGATATCTTATCAAATGTTGCAGATATTCTTTCAACCGTAACCTTTTCACTTGTAAGAGTAGTTTGCATCTTTTTCTCCATTATGATCTTTGCTGTATCACCAAGGTCTCCAGTTTTTCGATAGATTTGATAAATCTCTTCATTAGTAACAGCAGATGAGTTGGCAATTGCACGTATCACCATTTTTTCAGCTAGACCAAGTTCTATTCCTTCGTAATCAGGTGCTATCTTGCCCTGTATTAAATAAATTACCTTGTCAAGAATCTGAGGTGGAGTATTTTTGAATAGAGCAACTAAATGGTCGGTAAGCTCCAATCTGCTTGAAGTTTTTTCCATTTTTTCTAGAGTAGATACTACAACAAAAAAATCCAATGTCATTTGTTATAATGCTTCATTTTAAAATATTGCTAGGAACCGCGTTCCGGAGCAATGAAATAATTTATTAAATGGTTAAAGCAAAATGAGTCTATGGGAGGCGTAAAGAAGAAACCTGTCGGGAGTTCAGATAAAGGCGCATCAGGTCCAACGGCGGAAGAGAAGAAACCTGACAACAAGAAAACTACTACCAAACAGGTCCAGAAACAAAAATCAACAGTCTTAATGGACGAGGGACAGGCAATGAAAGCCGTACGGACATTGAGGGCTATTACTAGCCAAGCTCTAGCTCGAGCTACTGGTGTTAAAGTCTCTGTGGCCAATGCTTTTTTACGGTCCCTTGAAACCAAAGGAGTTGTCAGGCTAATTGGAGGATACAGTGGACACAGGATCTACGAAGTTGTAACTGCCTAGCTGCATTTTGACTGACCGTAATTGCAAATAGCCGCAAACAAATAATTTGCATGAAATTCATATTTAGATTTAATCTTAAAGTTATTGACTTTTTTCAAACGAATATATTAACACTTGCTAACTGCCCAATTTCTCAAGACATGTTCCCACATAATTAAATATGTGATGACCTGGTTTTTATCCAATTTTAATTCTGCTTGTAATTTCGTTGGCAACGTTTTGGGGCATTATGTTTTTTACATCATCTAAATTTTTAAAATTGCCTAACGCCCACATTGCCTTAACAGTAGCTGTTTCAGTAAGCATGTTCTTGAGGGGGATGACTCCTATACTTAACAAGTCTCTTCCTGTCTCGTAAACGTCTAGGCTCGTCCTCCCCCATATACATTGAGAAGTCATGAAAACCAGCACTTGATGGTCTATAGCATTTTTTAATGAAGGTATGCATTCTTTACTTACGTGACCCAAGCCAGTTCCCTCCAGAATGATTATCCTGCTTCCAATTTCGACAGAATAATCTATCCACCTAGGATCAAAACCAGGATAGAACTTCAATAAGGTAACGTTTTTATCGAAATTAGGTTTTACTATCAATTTATCAAATTCAGTGTTTCTTTCGGGAAGAGATATTTCAGAATTGGATTTAGGAATCTCAATATTCTCACCTCTAACTAGTGCAATTGGCTCTATATCAATCGATTTGAATGCGTCTCTTCTACTAGTGTGATTCTTTCTTACTCGAGTTCCGACGTGAATAGATACCAGATCATCCGATATCGAATTATGCATCGCGACGAATACTCCGGCGACTTTTGATTTGATAGCCATAATAGCT
>DASWDL010000148.1:0-5854 GCA_036395315.1 Nitrososphaeraceae archaeon | reverse complement strand
ATAATATAGAGTCAAACTCGCTCGCAAGGAGTTAGTACCTTTAAAGTAAGGTAAGTGCTCCCAAGGATGTCTTGTAATTTAAAGAGCAAAAAGTATTCCTTCCCGTAATATGCCCTTGTCCTTTTCGTTTCACCTAGAAATTGTCGCGATATCTCCGAGGGTTGGAAATATTTAATGCATATCAAGATATTACAAAAATTCTAAAAATGGGCACATCACTCGATACCTCTCTGAGGTAACATATAATATTCAATGAATATGAGTATAATTCCTGTTTGAAAAGAATTATTCTTTTATAGTCTCCATGATAATGCTATCCGTGGAGCGTTATTCTAACCTTTCACAAATGAACTTTGAGAGGTCCATAGAACAGAATGACTTTATCTCCAAAGTGGATAGTGTTTGTCATAAAGTACGAGAAGCTGAAGAACGAGCTTACTTGGAGGAAAAGTTCAATGAAATGCTAATACCTGAATTTGGTAAAATCGGAATGCTCGGATGCCCAATCTCTACAAGATATGGCGGCTTGGGGTACGATATTCTTACCTATCTTCTGGCGCTAGAACGAATTGGAGAAGAGGGTAGTTCGATTCGCACTTTCTTTTCTGCTCATACGTCAATCGGACAGATGGTTCTACAATCATGGGCAACCGAGGACCAGAAGAGAAAGTACTTGCCTCAAACTACAGATGGACGAAGTGTAATGGGATTCGCTTTAACGGAACCAGAAGCTGGTAGTGACCCTTCAGCGATAGTTAGTTTCTATGAAGACGTTGGAGACCATTATCTTTTGTCCGGTAAAAAGCACTGGATTGGTAACGGAACAATAGCTGATTATCTTACTACATATGCACGCGACAAGACAACGGGGAAAATATCCGCCTTTGTCGTGAATATGGGCTTTCCTGGAATAAAGACACTCGAGATTAAAAATAAGATGGGTCTTTTAACGGTGAAAAATGCCGAGATTATTTTTGATAGGTGTAAGGTCCCAAAGGAGAATATGTTAGCTATAGCAGGTCAAGGATTGAATGTCGCTTATAGTGCGTTGATTGACGGAAGATTAAGTGTCGCAGCTGGGTCGATTGGTGTCATGACGGATTGTTTAGTAGAAACGATAAGTCATAGTAAGTCTAGGAAACAACATGGGAGTCTTTTAGGTAAGAAGCAACTCATTCAAGATCATATTTCAAAAATAGCGGTAGCAATAGAAAGCTCAAGATGGCTTACTTACAGGGCAGCGCTAGCTAGACAAAAATTGCACGAATATGTAGAACAGTTCAAAGATGAGAATTCAGACTGGCAATCCAATTTAAACCGGCAAAACGAGGAGTACGGTAAACTACGAACTGAAGCAGATAACTTGGCTGCCATTGCGAAATACTATGCATCTAATGCTGCTTTTGACACTGCAAACCGAGCTGTTCAGATATTTGGATCAATTGGTTATCAAAAAAATGCTAGAGTGACCAGACATTTTTTGGATTCTCGAGCTACTATAATATATGAAGGAGCAAATGAAGTGTTGAAATTAAAGATTGCTGCACAAGTCCTTGGAGATGATTTTAAATCGTACTGATTTCCATGAATTTTAATTTATATTGCAAACGCGAGATTGCAAATTACCCTTGGCACTTGCACATGCTTATTACAAAAGTTTAACGCAACTTAGCTGGTAAGAAATACCACAGTTATTCAAAATGAATCCTTCTGTAACCGATGCCAATCTCAGATAGTGTTTATTGCATATTGCTAATCTGTATGTATATCACTAGCGATAAACCCTTAGTTATTCGATTTTCCACCGTTAGTCTAACATCCATTACTTCCGTGTATAAATTTGGATAATTAAATGAGCATTTTGAAATTATCATGAAAGAGAATCAGAATCGTGTGCTCCCTAAAGTGTCATTCGTGTTGGTTTGCCTAATTACAATGGCTATTACGACCTCAGGCATGCTTCATTCCTATTATACCTCAGCAATTCAAACAATTTTACCTCAGGCAGTATACGGGGACTCTTCAGATTCAATTTTTGGAGGCAGTTCTACCACTAGTACTTCCGATAACTCTAATTCTGATAACTCAAATACGGTTGATTCAAGCTCCGATAATTCAAATCAAGATCAAGGCAGTAACAAAAAACACAACGATAAAGTAACAAATTCTAATGAAAAAGGACAATCCGATGAATCAATATCATCGAATACTAACATCGCTCCTCAGGCTAATTCAAGTCCTTCAAGTGCAGAAAATAATAGGAATTTATCGTCAAGTACTACGACCTCATCCTCTATTACTAATATAAAGAACGTATCTATAGTGGGTATAAAGAAGGATAAGTCATTTGATCCAAACCCAATAGAAATTAATGCCGGTGACTCAGTAACTTGGACAAATGATGACAATGAAGTTCATACTGTCACATCTGGCAGTCAAGATGCGTCCAACATAGGGCAAGAATTCGATTCAGGTACTTTAGCCTCTGGCCAATCATTTACTCACAAATTTGATAAGCCTGGGACCTACGAATACTTCTGTTCATTTCACGAATCGATGACAGGAAAAGTAATAGTGAAGTAAACTGTAATGAATCCAAGGGATCACATAATACAGGCAAATAGGATTCCTTTATCTCTTGTTATCACAACCTTCTTTATTTTTGTAATAATTGAAGCCCCCGTAAGCGGTTTTCATGGACAAGAAATTATGATCAAGTTAAAAGATGCCATCACTACTGCACTGCCGGGCGGTGCAAATTATCAATTCAAGGTTTTTGTTAGTTATTCCATTAATAATTCTACTTTCATTGGTCAGAAAATTAATGCTGTCATGAAAGTATACTCTGGAAATGGTACATTGTTAAAGACTACATCGTTCCCAGCTGGGTTTACTACGAACAGAAATGGTACTCAACAACTTATGACTAACATAGCTGTACCGAGGATAGACAATATTACAACTGTAACTACTTTTACGGACCTTAACAAAACAGTAGTATTATCGAATCCAGTAAGGACACTTCCATCATTACAATTACATTAAGTTCACTACTACTTTAGTTCATAAGGCAATGATTGTCTATTATAAGAAATCAGCCAAAAATGGAAAGAGTGGATAGAAAACATACAAAACGAAAACGATCAGGGAAGTAACGATACCGTTTTGTTCAGATTTCAGCAAATTCTCCATTTTGTTATATAATTCAAGAAAATCTAGACCTTTTCTCGTGATCTTGTAAAACCTAGTCGGGGTATCATAATCTAAAAGCCCGTTTCCAACCGCAAGCTTTAGGAATCGATTCACCTGTCTATAAGAAAGATATGAACAAAACATGATTTTTGTGAAGCCCAATCCATTTTTCTCCACGAGTAAACGCAGGATGGATGCAATTATTTCACTCTTGTCTCTGTGTCTCACGACTTGTTAATAGCTGGAAGTTGTTACAAGTAAGCGCGCTGATCAATTCTTTCCACTTTGTTGCTAAAATTTTTTCGATGCTACCTTGGGCAAAACTGTAGAGAAAACTGTAAACCTAATTTAAAAAATTAGTTGGGTTGGCAAGTATCAATGCATATACCATGTTTTGTTTCTTCTGAGGCACTGTCCTGTTCAAGATATTCATAGAACTTATCATCGACTATCCTGTTGCCACCTTGAGTACGAATTTTTGCCTTAATTATGGATCTAAATCAAATATAAGGGATTCATTAAGTGCGATCACTAGTCAGATATGTTCGCAAGAAGTTAATGATAATGCTGGAGTTCATTCATTGGACACAAAATATTAACTTCAATCTTACAATATGGAAAGTTTTCTAATTATATAACCCCTAACCGGATTCTACTATCTTCCATGATAGTAACTATTAAAGCGGAAGCTTTATTCTTAATTGATGGTTATTTTTTTCAGTTCGATGTTGTTGAGGAGTAAGTGTTAAGAAGCATGAAGTGGAATAGTTTAGCATCTTGAGAGAAAGAGCAGTGTATGAAAAGCCTTTACAGAGCTTAGTTAAAGGCTTTGTAAACGAAGCCTATTTTGGGAATTGAAATAAAATGAAAGCAGCACGAATTGTCAAGCCAAGGCAACAATTAGAAATCCAAGAGATGGAAGCTCTTCAACCTAGAGGGTCACAGGTCCTCATTAAAGTCCACGCATCAGGTGTATGTCACAGCGATATCCATCTATGGGAAGGTGGTTATGATGGGATAGAAGGACAATTTTTGAAGGCAACTGATAGGGGAGTAAGATATCCTTTAACGCCTGGACATGAAATTGCAGGAACGGTTGAGCAACTAGGTGAAGAAGTAAACAAAGAGATTATCAAGGTCGATGAAACGGTGATTGTTTATCCGTGGATTGGAGAAGGGATATGTCCAGCATGCAGGGTTGGAAACGAGAATCTCTGTGATAAGCCAAGATCCCTGGGCATATATACAGATGGCGGATATGCAGAATATGTATTGGTACCAAATTACAAGTATTTAGTCCCAGTTGGTGACAATTTGAATCTGGATGAGGCGGCGACCTTATCGTGTTCTGCTCTGACAGCATATGGTGCTGTAAAAAATGCCGAATTAATGCCCGATGAGAATGTTATAGTTGTCGGAGCGGGAGGAGGATTAGGACTAATGGCGGTTCAATTGGCCAAAGCCATTACCGGCGCCAAAATAATAGCAATGGACGTAGATGATCAAAAATTGGATGTAGCTAATAAAAAAGGTGCAGACCATGTCATTAACTCGAAAAGAGAAGACCCTGTAAAAGTAGTGCATGAGCTAACAAACAAACTCGGAGCTGACGCTGTTATTGATTTTGTCAATGCAACAAAAACTGCTGAAACAAATATGCAGTTACTTAGACGAAGGGCTAAGGTGGTACTCGTTGGTCTTTTTGGAGGCGAACTTAAATTGGGTTTAGTTAGCATGCCAACTAGAGCATATAGGTTGATTGGCTCGTATACTGGTAACTTAAATGATCTTGTAGAGTTAGTATCGCTTGCGAAAAGAAGAGTAATAGAACCTGTTGTGTCAAACAAATTCAAACTGGAACAAGCGACACAGGCTCTTCAAATGTTGAAAGATGGAAAAATACTTGGAAGAGCTGTGTTAAATCCATGAATACAGCTAAAACTAAACTAAAGACTCTGAACCCGTCTACAGAAGAGGTTCTAAAGGAGTACGATATTATGACTAGAGATGAAATAATTGAATCAGTCAAGAGCGCGAGAAAAGCGTTCACAGATTGGAAAAAAGATATTCATAGGAGGGCAGAGTTTCTGTACGCTTTTGCCAGTGAGTTTAGGAAAAACAAGGAAAATCTAGCGCGAACTGCAACACTAGAGATGGGAAAAGCGATAAAAGAATCTAGGTCTGAGGTAGAAAAGTGTGCGTGGGTAGTAGAATACTATGCCGATAACGGGAAGATCTTTACATCAGAAGAAGTAGTAAATACGGATGCGCGGAAGAGTATCATTAGATTTGAACCCATTGGAGTTATAGGGAGCATAATGCCCTGGAACTTTCCTTACTGGCAGGCCCTCAGGTTTGCTTCGCCTTCCCTAATGGCTGGTAACATAATCGTCTTAAAGCCAGCTAGTGCAACAATGCAGTGCGGCATTGAGATAGAAAAAGCATTCAATAAGGCAGGATTGCCTGAAGGAGTTTTTCAGACACTCGTAGGAGATTCTAGCATTGCAGAAACGCTTATTGATTCGGATATAAATGCAGTAACATTTACTGGCAGCGTTGCAGTAGGAGGAAGGGTAGCACAAAGGGCTACATCCCAGATAAAGAAGACGGTCCTAGAGCTAGGTGGAAGTGATCCGTTCATAGTATGTGATGACGCAGACAT
>DASWDL010000147.1:0-2475 GCA_036395315.1 Nitrososphaeraceae archaeon | reverse complement strand
TTTTGTACATTTTCAATGTACGGAACCCATAAGGATTGCAGTGAATGGATAACCTCTTTTTGTGAATCTAGAAAACTATCTGCAATATCTTTTGTTGCTTGAATGGTCTCTTCTTGATATTCGTTAACGGCTTTTGTAAACCGTGGAATTTCCTTTAATGCCTCATCTGTTGTCTTTTTAACTGTTGATTTTGTTTCGTCGAGAGCGATATTGATTGTTTCTCTATTTTTTACTTCTTTATTTGATGCCATGTTATTATATTCGACACAATGGCATATACATGTTGGTATTAATTGGTATTTATTACCATTATTAACCCCCCAGGCTTAAATTATTCCCTAAGTCCGCGGCACACACTCATCACAGTACTTATCACCATCCTTTTCAGTAAAGTGGTGCGCCTTAGGATGATGACATAGACTTTATCGAGTTGTTTAAGTAGATATTTTACTTCCCTTTTTTATTTAAATTAGAAAATTATTTAGTTTATAGTATAGCCTTTTAGTGTGACAGTCTCAATACATCTAAACTATCATTATAAGAAGTCTGTTCTTTATCAAATGAATATTCTTTTACTTGCGCGGTCCTAAGAGATACTTAAAGTTTATCATATTTTTCTGCTATTTTGGTACAATAATAAAAGAACTGGTGGGAGGAGTTGAAGCGTATGATGAACAAGAACAACCAACGACCCACCAGCCCAGTATGTGTTTAAGCCCTTCGTTGCGTTATACAATACTGGACAACAAATTATAAAATGGTTAGAACTCAACACAATTTATCTAATGGTATAGCCTTTTAGACTAAATCGTAAGAGCATCCAGTAAATCATTATATGAAGTCTGTTCTTTGTCCAATGAGCATTCTGACGCTTGTGCTATTCTTAGTGATATGATAGGTTTTGCGTTACCCTAATTAGTATCTATCAAAGTTTGCGAAAAATTTCAATCCACATAAAAGGGAGTTCTCCACTCAGATAAACAAAAAGTTCCATCCTTGGAATTAAAATGCCAAGCAAAAACAGAAAGAAGAAAGAAATGCTTGACGATATTAAAAAGAGAACTAGCAAGCCGTCAAACCCAAGAATTCAGTGCGAATGGATATGAGTGGAGCTAATGCGGCTGGAAATAAGATAGCAGACTCAACTATATGAACCCATTAATTCAATGGGGGCAGTGGCTTGTGAATCATATTTGATACAATTTTTAAACCCATTACAATCTGATGTCCATTCGGTTAAACCGTTGGAACCGTTCCTCCATCAATAACATACTCACTTCCATTTATTGACATTGCTCTATCGGAAACAAGAAATGCAACTAGCTCTGCTACCTCTTCTGGACGACCTGGATGACCTATAGGAATGCCGCCAAGAGATTTCATTAATTCTTGACGTGCTGTATCCATGTCGGTTCTTGATTGTTTGGATAAACGCTCGATGAGAGCTTCGGCAGCTGAGGTCTCAATAAATCCCGGAGCAACTGAATTGACGCGAACTCCTTTTGGTCCCACTTCATTTGAGAGTCCCTTGCTGTAAGTCGTTAATGCTGCTTTGCTGCAGCATAAGCCAATGTTGCTTCGTAGAGCGGAAGCTTTCTCTGAATTGAGGAAACATGGATGATAACACCGGAGCCTTGCTGAAGCATACCTGGCAGTAATCCTCTATCGAGTCGAACAGCTGCCATAAGGTTTATGTTAAGATCTTTTTGCCATTCCTCATCACTCAACATGATAAATCCTCCACTTGGTGCCGTTGATGCTCCTACTACATTTATTAAAACATCTACTCCGTTGAATAGGGAAATCACCTCTTTGACAACTTTTCCGCAGCCTTCGGATGTGCTTAGATCGGCTTGAATAAAGTTAAGTTTAGTACTTTTATTATTTTTTGTCTTATTCCGTGCAGTTGTTATAACAATAGCACCTCCATCTAAAAGTCGGTCTACCACAGCTTTACCTATCCCAGCAGTGCCTCCTGTTACCAGAGCACGTTTCCCATTAAATTCATTTGCTATAAACGGATTTTTGAATTGCATTATGCCATAGTCAATACTTGCTATATGAAAAGATGGTGGGTTTGGAGAGTGAATTCATTTACTAATATCAGTACTGTTTCCAAAGAACTTCAACAGTTGATCTATTACGAATTTTGGTTGCTCTTCTGGGATCCAATGGCCTGAAAGTGGAACTGTAATGCCCTTTACATTTGTGGCTAATGATTGTAACGAGCTATATGCAAAGTTCCCGGGAATATCGCCACCCAATGCAGGATAAACGTCCCCACCAAGGGCAAGTATTGGAGTTGTAACTTTAGACTTTGCTATTTCTTCATTCTGCTGAGCATCTATAGGGAAAGCACGGAAATATTCAAATGAGCCACGTAAACCACCAGGAGACACAGCATGACTTGTCCATACATCGATATCTTCTTCTTTAATTGCTGATGGATTATAAGCCAGTCCTTTCATAAACCAT
>DASWDL010000146.1:0-7283 GCA_036395315.1 Nitrososphaeraceae archaeon | reverse complement strand
CCGCTGCCCTTGTAGTCAAGGTAACCATGACCTTGACTTATGCCTGCAAAAAGAGATTCGCCATAGCGGTCGGTGGACTCGATTGTGATTGGTATAGTCATTTTATTTCCCTTATCAAATGCCGAATTATTTGTCAAAACTTTAAAAATTTTAAGGTCTCTTAGATTATCATGCAAAATAGATTTTCTGTCATGGTTAGAATAAATGACTAATCCATTGTTGCCAACCAGGTCTACCCGGAGCGGGCTGGAACTTTCTGTCCCGGGGACAGGAAAGATTCTAAATATATCATTTAATTTGGATATTGGATAGCGAGCTACAACTACGCCTGAAATGTTACCACCTGCAATATATATCGGTGCTGAGAAATGAATTACGTACTGCGACAAGGACTGCGACAGAACGGGGAAATTGTCATAATAGATTTGCCCTCTAATAGCGTGTGTGAAAAAAGGCTTCTGAGATTCATTTAATCCTATGTACAAGCTTCTCGTGTCTCCAATCTTTATACCGTCCTTATTGTATAGAGACATAGATGCGTAAGTTTTATAAGTTCTTTCAGCTGTTCTCAACAAATTAACCTTTTCCTTGAGAGGTATGTTAGGATCGGACAGCACGTTACTCTCAGAGAGGAACCTGATATCTCCTACTCGCTCGAATATGACCCTTGAGATCTTATCTACAATATTGTTGCCCGTTAGTTGTAGCTTTTCTATTATTTCATTTTTTGTCGAAACATAGAAATTATTCAGAGCAATGATTGAAATAGACAGTATTGAAACTATGATAACTGGCAAGACTACCAAAAGGATTTTTTTTCTGATCTTCACTACTTGCGCCTCTATCTTTAGTTCTTCTCGCCTTCGTATAGTGAGTTGACAAATTCTGGGTCTACGAGTTGACCAAAGTCAGGATATTCATCAAGCTGACCTCTGTCCAGGAAAAATTCAAAGATGTATTTTCCAGACGAGTATAAAGAAGTTGCTTCATTGGATTTATTGTTCATTGCATTAACGAAGTTATCCTTTAATGAAGGCAACACTACACTGTCCAGTCCATTCTTTATTGCCTGCATCCCAATTCCGGACTTGTTAGACATTATTTTCAAAGATTCTTCCTTGTTATTCTCGTAGTATTTTTGAGCTTCAATTATAGATTTTATTATTGCCTGGATATCTTGAGGTCGTTCTTGTATGACCTTTGAACGAAATACAAGAACATCAGTTATCACACCAGGAATTTCTCCAGCTGCAAACAAGATTTTATATCCTTTCTGTAAGGCTTCTGAGGTATATGGTTGATAAATATGGCTGGCAGATATGGTCCCTTTATCCAGTTCCTGAGTGACGTTCTCAACAGGAACACTAGCTATCTCGACATCGCCTTCGTCCAATCCCACTTTTTTCAGCGCTTCGAGCACAAACAGATGAGAAAAACTATTGATCCCTTCTACACCGATCTTTTTTCCCTTTTCATCAGCTAGCGTTTTATTTTTCCCTTCACCAATTATTACATCTCCAGTATTTGAAAAGTCAATCGCGTAAACAACCCTTGAATCCATGCCCAATGAATTACGGTAAATGAGATCAGAATAAACTGGAATCATGCCATCAAAATCACCATCGGTATAATTTGTTAGAATCTGTTGATAATCCTCTACCAATGTTAAATTTACTCTGACATTATTTTTCTCAAAAAACCCCTTATCTTGCGCCAGGTAGGAGAAAAAGTCCGGTGCCCAAACTTTGACCCCCAGCTTTATGGGTTCGCCGACTTCGAATGCATCTGACGCCATGGTAAGTATCGGAATTACGCATAGTGAAATAATGAGTGCCAAGGTGATATACAATATCATTTTCGAATGACTCAACGCGGGCACTACTATGAAATATCGTGCCTATTTAAAAAACTAGCAGGACAAAGAAGTACTTTATTGGGAATGATTATTATCAAAAGCTAAAATTACTACGATCAAAACAACAGCTTTCAAATTTCTCAAGTAGCCATCTTCAAATATTTTTCATTCTCCCAAAGATTGAGTCTAGAATATTTGTTTTACATGGAGACACAGTTACCGCAGGGTACGGCAAAACGTGCTGGCTGCACCTCATGAATATCATGATTGAGAAAGTATGATTGAGGTAACTTCAACTGACATTACATAATGAACTTGCTAGCATACAGCCTAGGGAAAAAAGGCAAAAATGAACTATCTGCTAGCATAGTTATTCCATTTCATAAGGGTTATGATTTACTAGACAAGACCATTGCAAGCCTGACTCAACAAAGCTATCCAAAGGATCTATTTGAAGTCGTTATCGTAGCTGACGCCAATTATTCTGACGCAAAATTAATCGCCGATAGGTACAAAAATCATGTAGTCATCAAGTTGGTAACTATTTTTAACGCTAATCGGGGCCCCAGCAAGTTCCAGAAATGCTGGAATACAAGGTGCCAAGGGTGACGTTATTCTCCGTAGACTGTGACATGATATGTTCGCCTACTTTTCTTGAGCCACACATGGACTGGTTTCACAAAACTGCCAAGATCTCGGGTATCAGGCTTCGAAAATTTGTGAGAACTGATGGCGTCCGGACAGAGGATATCATTAGTGACTTCCAAGTTTTAACTTCTCTTCCGGAAATCTGCAGTATATCAAATACTATGATAGGCAGCTGTAGAGACAAAAGAATTCTAGAGCTCGAGCACTTGAGTCACCACCAGTTTCCTGGCAATTGCTTTCACGGAGGTAATGTGGCATACTGGCGTGACGACGCCATCGATGTTGGGTTGCGGGATGAAGATTTTAACGGAAACTATGGCTATGAAGATATAGAGTTCGGTCAGCGTCTGTTTGAAAATGGCACGATGCTGGTCTTTGAAAACGGTGCCACAGCATACCACCAAGAGAGTAACTTTATTTCATATAATGAACGACAACAGGGGTTATCAATAAATAGGTTAAAGCTTTATGAACGATTTCCTGCGCTTGGTAGGTTTCAGAGAGAAGTTCTAGCCTTGCAATGACTAGGTTCTTCATATTGATCTATTCATGCGTCAATTTGAAATCGCGGCGCATGAATAGTTTAACTGGGCACGAAAAATAACTCATTATTTTTTCAAAGTTCCACAGATTAAATTTATTTTGACCCGGCACGCTCACAGAATGAGTCCTTAGCAATGCAGCCCAGACGCCCGATTTGATTGTATCTCCAAAGCTTAATTAAACTCTAACCAAAAACGAGATTACAATAATTGGCACAGCCTCCTACTCGTAAGGATGCCAGCGATATATCAGAAACACCTACTCCGGAGCACCTTCACCAACAGCGTCTAGTTAGAACTCTCGGGCTTGTAGATGTGGTTATGATTGGCATTGCAGGAATGATTGGCGGTGCTATCTTTGTCCTTGTGGGACCAGCCATAGGACTCGCCGGAAGTGCTGTAATTATTGCATTTATTATCAACGGGATTATCACGCTGTTTACCGCAATGGGATATGCTGAGTTAGGCTCGGCATTGCCCGAAGCTGGTGGCGGATACTTGTGGGTTAGAGAAGGATTGCCTCGACCCAACGCCTTCATAAGTGGATGGATGGCTTGGTTTGCTCATATCGTAGCGGGAAGCCTTTATGCTGTAGGCTACGGTTCCTTTCAGTTCAGTTTACTTAAAATGGTTGGCCTAATAGGCGATGAACCTCTTTTAGGCTTTATTCCATTTGACAAGCTCATAGCCGTTGTTTCTATCGCCGTGTTTATCTATATCAATGTCAGGGGAGCGTCTGAAACAGGCAAAGTCGGCATAATAGTTACCATTATTCAACTAGGAACAATTTTCACTTTAATTTTTGCTGGAA
The DNA here is from genome assembly GCA_036395315.1 of Nitrososphaeraceae archaeon. Lineage (GTDB taxonomy): Archaea > Thermoproteota > Nitrososphaeria > Nitrososphaerales > Nitrososphaeraceae > TA-21. The sequence goes on along the minus strand of DASWDL010000146.1, from coordinate 3,427 downwards.
TCTTATCAATGCATAATGATCCAAACTGGTATTCTAATATAGTAAATAATTACGCTCCTCTGGGAATAGGAGGGATAGTTGCCGCAATGGGTCTAACATTTATTGCATTTGAAGGCTACGAGATAATAGTTCAGACAGGGGAGGAGGTTAAAAATCCCAAGAAAAATATACCACGAGCAATTTTCATTTCCCTCACTCTTGTAGTTGTTCTATACTGTCTTGTAGCATTTGTCTCCATAGGTGCTTTCTCTCCGAGTGGAGTTACAGGAGAGCCTGCTTGGAAATTCATTGGAAATCAGGGCGATTTGGGCGTAATGAAAGCTACTGAAAGATTTTTGCCCTTTGGACCTCTGATAATACTTGGAGGTGGTATCGTATCGAGTCTTGCAGCATTGAATGCTACGACATATTCGTCATCCAGAGTGGCATTTGCTATGGGTCGACATTATAATCTCCCACATCAATTGAGTCAGATTCATCCCAAATTCAAAACGCCCTTCGTCGCTACAATAACTTCTGGCGTTATCATGGCAGTGATGGCATATGGTCTACCCCTTACGGATATTGCCATAGCTGCAGGTGTTATTTTTTTACTATTATTTACGCAAGTAAATATTGCTGTCATTACCATAAGGAGGATATATGGTGACAAGCTTGATTATGGATTCAAGACCCCGTTTTTCCCGATTATTCCCATTATCGGTATCTTTTTGAAGTTAGCTCTTGCAGTTTATCTTTTAATTACTCAGCCATTTAGTTGGGTTATTAGTCTTCTGTGGATAGCTATAGGATTTGGCATATACCGACTTTACACTTTCCGTAAAGAAATAGAGCATTATGCACCAATTGTTACTAGTGAGGGAGATATTACAAGGAAGAATTTTAGAATTTTGGTTCCTTATATTCCGGAAAATCCAGACCGACTAACAAAATATGCCATCCGAGTAGCAAAAGATAATGATGGCGAAATTAACATTTTAAGAATAATTACTGTGCCCAGTCAAACCCCGTTATCAGCTGGAACCGCATTTACAGAGTCTGCAAGGAGAGCCTTTGAGCCACTAGAAAAAGCTATTGAAAAAGAAGGCATACTAAATCATTATCTAGTTAGGATTTCTCATGACGCAACTGAAGCCCTTGTTTCTACAATTGAAGAACAGCATATTGATCTTTTGATTACAGAATTCGATACCTTTAGAACAAATAAGGCATTACAGGCATTGGTTACATGCAATATTCTTGCAGTTTTAGCGGGGGGTGCAAGCGACGAGGAAATTGTGTTTGAGGATCCCGAGCCTGAATCTCAATCGATTCAACCAAGAAAGAAGACTATGGTAGTCGTGTACGACGGGGGAGACCACGCGGAAATCGTATTGAAGACAGCAAGTTGGCTGGAGCATTCTGGGAAGTTCAAAGTAATAGTTTTGTCTGTTAATAGGAAAGATGAAGAACCCAATGATATCTTGCCAGAGAAGGGGCAACACGTGCAGTATCTTGAACAAATAGGTGTTGAATTTACTGAAGTTCATATTTCTGAAGCTATGGAGAATAATCCTGAAAAATATGCACGACTCATTTCGTCCTCAATTAACGCTTCTGAGCCAGATTTAGTTGTAACAGGGCTCACAATTGGCAAATACAGCGTCCTTGAAAACCAATTTTTGTCTACAATGTTGGATAGGCTTAATTGTCCTGCTATAGTCGCTAGAACTTTCGTTATTCCAGGGGTGAGTAGAGTGAGGGCTGTGGTGGTTTCACTATTGGAAAAATTATTAGCCAAGATAAAGGAAAAATAAATTGACCCTGTGTCTTTCTTCAGGACTTCTCAAGTATACGGTTGATAGATATGGACGGAAGACGCCTATTAATATTTTGAAGCTAAACCCATTAAATTCCTTGTATGATAATGGAATATGTGAACGAACAAGAAAGATGGGATAAATGCCCTAAGTGTGTCGATACCGATTTTCAGTGCTATTATCTTCTCAAAAATAGGAGCGCCCAACATAACGAATCGATTGACCGCTAGAATACAATTATTTTACATCAATGAATGACTTGTCATTCAACCTGTATACTACACAACGCTGTTTGATTGACGATGATTGGATAAAATAATTACCCTAAAATTCCATTTTTTACAACTTAATAAACACCTGTTACAGATATGTAGCTCTGCAAATTAGTATGCTATTGTGAGCTGTCTGGTACGTCTATCCCAAAAATCTTCCTTTGATAATATTTTTGGTATGATTAAATGAAAGGCGCAAGGGACGTCCATTTCATTTATATTAATTCTGAATAATTTTCTATCTACATATTAGGAGATAAGATAGTACCGAAGATTCTCTTTTTTTCATAGAGAATCGACTTTCACACTATAGTTATACCTTGTTTAGTATCAATTTACGATAAAAATGAAGATAGGCAGTAAGTTAATGTTTGTTGTTCTGTCAGTAACTATACTGACAGCACTAACTGCGACGGCTGGTGCATTCTTGGTAACTGCAGCATTTGCAGACAAGAAACACTGTGAAGACAACGGAGATGACAACTGTAATCATGTTGAGAAGAATATAAAAAATACAGCAAAGGACGAATGTGATAATCATAATAAAATCAAAGATCACAGCGAACACAATGACATTACCAACATTCTAGTATGCAGTATTGATGCAGCAGTTCTCAAAGATACAGCTCTAGACAACTCTAGCGTATTCAGTGACACAGTCCAACCACAATTCCAGTAAAGAAAAAAGGCAGATAGTTTATTGCCCATACTTTCATTTTTCATAAATTTTTTTTTAGCGGAAACACATTACATAGCTTCAATGCTAGCTCAGGCTTGATTCAAAAATCAATAGTACTTTTTGCATCCCATTTGATAGGATAATTTCCATCCTCTCCTCTTCCCACAAATTGAACTGGTGAATACCACTACTCACTATGTTCTCTTTTCTACAGCAATCCTTTACTGTAATGACTACACAGTATTGAAATTAGAAAAAATTTAGTCACTTTCTAATTGGACCCATAGACTATCGTAAAAATTTAAATAATTTTAGTTATATAGTACTTAATCTGACATTGGATGAAAATAATCAGTCACCAGTGTATGTAGCTGTGATAGATGATGAGATTGACTTAGTTTATTTGTTTAAAGATGCTTTGAGTCAGATTAATGGAATCCAAGTATTTGCTTTTTCAGATCCCAATTTGGCTTTAGAACACTTTCAACTAAACCATGAGAATTACAGAGTCGTAGTGGCAGATTACAGAATGCCAGGGATAAACGGAATACAATTGTTCAATATAATGAAGGCCATTAACCCGACAATTGCTCGCATTCTAGTTAGTGCCTTTGAAATTGAAGACCAAATATTTCAACACTGTAGGTGTGTTGATAAATATTTGCAGAAGCCAGTAT
>DASWDL010000145.1:0-3507 GCA_036395315.1 Nitrososphaeraceae archaeon | reverse complement strand
CTTACTTTACTTCCTTTGCGCATCTGTCGCAATACCTTTCAACTATAGTAGCACCTTCAATCTTAAAAAGTGCGGTTTGGGTTGCCACATTTCCACACGCAATACAAAAAAACTGTCTTTCTTTACTTTTTTCATCCTTTTCTATTGGCTTAAACTCAGGCTTGCTTCTATCATTGTTTCTAGAATCGTATAAAGGCAGGATTACCTAAAAAGATGTACCTTTTCGAGTACGGGTCAACGTGGAAAGTATAATATTCCATAAAAGGCATAAATGATGTAAGGAGATAAATTTGTCAGCACATGAACGAGGCCCGAGAGTTCCTATTCTTCTTTTAAAAGAAGGTGCGACTGAAACAAAAGGTAAAGACGCACGAAAGAACAACATAACAGCAGCAAAACTAATTGCACAAGTTATTCGTTCGAGCTTAGGCCCGAGAGGTATGGACAAGATGCTCGTGGGCTCTACCGGAGACGTAACAATTACAAATGATGGTGCGACAATCCTGAAGGAAATAGACATCGAGCATCCCATAGCCAAAATGCTTGTCGAGGTTGCAAAATCTGTGGATAATGAAGCAGGAGATGGAACTAAGTCTGTAGTTGTTCTTGCTGGCTCCTTAATAGAAAATGCTGAAGATCTTTTCAATAAAGACGTCCATCCTACTATTGTTGTAGAAGGCTTTAGAGAAGCTTCAAAGAAAGCTATTGAATTTCTTAAAAAAATAGCTATTAAAATAGACCCAAGGGATAAGGCATTTCTAAAGAAAATTGCCATAACATCGATGGCGTCAAAATTGGTAACTACAAATTCTGCTGTATTATCTGGTTTAGTAATTGACGCGGCTTTGAGGACGGCTGATGAATATGGACAAAAAAAATTCAGAATTGATTTGGATAACATTAAAGTGGAGAAGTAAGCTGGTGGCTCTCTTCATGAAAGTCAGTTGGTACAGCTACTTGTGATTGACAAGGAGATTGCCCATCCTGGAATGCCGAAAAAAATTCAAGGAGCAAAAATCGCCTTGCTTATTTCCGCATTAGAAATAGAGAAACCAGAGTTCGACGCCAAACTAAATATCAGTTCTCCCGACCAGATGCAGAAGTTTCTAAACGAAGAGGAAAGAATATTCAAATCAATGGTTGATAAGATTTCTGCCTCAGGGGCAAATGTCGTACTATGTCAAAAAGGAATAGATGATATGGCACAGCAGTTTCTGGCCAAGGAGGGAATAATTGCTGTCAGAAGAATTAAAGAAAGTGACATGACAAAACTTGCCAAGGCTACAGGTGCAAGGATTATTACTAACACAGATGAGTTATCTAAAGATGATATTGGCTTTGCAGACTTGGTCGAGGAACGTAAGGTAGAAACTGACAAGTGGGTATTCATTGAAGGCTGCAAGAACCCAAAATCAGTTACTATCCTAATTCGCGGTGGTTCTCAAAGAGTAGTAGACGAGGCTGAAAGGTCCATTCATGACGCATTAATGGCTGTCAAAGATGTAGTGGAATATCCTTACGTAGTTGTGGGAGGCGGTGCACCCGAAGCCGTTATTTCTAGAAAGCTGAGAGAATGGTCGACCTCTCTTGCAAGCCGCCAGCAGCTGGCAGCTGAAAAGTACGCCGATGCTGTAGAGTCTATTCCATTAGCCTTGGCAGAAAATGCTGGTGTGTCTTTAATAGACGCACAGGCTGAATTGCGAACCAAAAGCGAGGTGTCTGGAAAAGCTAGATATGGTATAGATGTATTCAAGGGAAAAATTGCTGACTTATCGGCTAGAGATATCTATGAACCGCTTACAGTTAAAAATCAAGTCATAAATTCTGCAACAGAGGCGGCATGTATGATATTACGTATAGACGACATTATATCTGCAGGCGCACCCAAGGGCGGAGCCGCTCCACCAGGAGGTGGGGGCTATGGCGGAATGCCAGAATACTAACCTACTAGCGAATTTAGAAAAACCCTTTATTTCATTTGAGTCTTGAAGTTACCAGAGTTCCCTTTGACTATTGCTCACATCACTCCTAACAATATTCAGAGACTAACTGGTCAGCCAAAAATTAGATTAACTGTTTCAATAGATTTCATGCCACAGTATGGGCAATACTTTGGATAAGTTTTGGTAGATATTCCTATTAACTGAAATTTTATCTTACAATTTTTGCACGAAAATGTGGCAGCGTTCATGTTTTGAATATTCTATTACTACTATCCGTGACTAGTCCATTTGCGATTACAACTATCACAAAAACTTCTCTTCTTGATATCCGTATCATGTAGTGAATTACTAAAATGCATGACGCATCTTGTACTATTGCAATGAGCTAAACCGAAAGTATGTCCTAATTCATGTACGGATTCTTTAACCAATCTTTCATAAAACAGTTGTTCATCTGATTTGAGGCCATAGAACTCTTGCTTTATCCTTGGAAGATAAATTATTGCAATTGAGCCATGACCAATAGCTTCTCCAAATACAAAATTTAGTCCATAAGAATAAGCATCCGCATCAAAAATAAAGAGTATCTTCATATCTGTGTCTGGATTAAATTTCTCCATGAGACTTCGTAATAGCTCGGGCGAGTTCCATTGATTTCTATTTCTGTCATAGTCAGATTGAAAGACCGTTTCGGCTTCGGATTCATTAAGAGAGGAGCCAACGGCAACTTTAGTATTTTTAAATTCTTTTGATACGTCATTAGCCAATGACTGCAAGGTACTATAATCAAGGGCTACCAGCACAGGTTGTAAGATGATTTGCATAATCTAGATTTAATAGTAGTTTTCAAAATCTAAATCTTTATGCTTTATTTTCAGAGGCACGGTACAACAAGGACAGTCTTTCCTCTTCTTCTCTTCTCAGCACTACCTTAATACTGGCCACAGAGTAAGTCTTAACCCCTTTATACTATGAAGCATAATTATCAGATAATGTGTTTCGAATATGAAATACCTAACAAGATGCAATACAAGAGCAAGAATGAAATTAATGAAGACGAGGATATTGAACCTGAACTTGAGAAAGTGGAAGAGACCGTAACTATCTCTTCAAAATAAGTATCCATATTCTTTTTTTTATCAGTGCGATGATTCTACTAAGCAAATCATCTCAAAAGACCTGACTAAGAATTTTTGAATTTCGTAATTTTGGCTTATCCTGAAGTAATTTGGCATCGGCAATCGGAATCATATTTCCGTTTCGACTTTAACAGCACATAGAGTAAGCCTAAAATCGTAAGTTAACCTCTATAGAATATGTCACAAGCTCAATCTTTAAGTAAAACAGCGAGGCATCCGCAGTACGACATCAATCCCTTGTTACTCCATAGATGGTCCCCCAGAGCCATGTCTGGTGAGGAAATTTCTGATACGGAATTAATGCGTCTATTCGAGGCGGCTAGATGGGCACCATCATCATACAATGGTCAGCCGTGGAGATTTATTTATGCTAAGAGAAATACCGAACACTGGGATAAGCTTTTGAACTTGATGGTTGATTTCAA
>DASWDL010000144.1:0-2972 GCA_036395315.1 Nitrososphaeraceae archaeon | reverse complement strand
ATTTCCAATGGGGTTTCACTACACTGGAACTCCAATTGTTTCTATGTCCCAGAGGGTTCTTGCTAAAGACAGGGATTTAATTGAAACATTTCGCAATATCTACAATTTATCGGATGAGACGATATCTTCCTTTGTTGCTCCCGAAACAATTGCTAATTTTTTCCATAATGAAATAAAGCAAGGGATGGAGGAAATGGGTTATTCTATTGATTGGAGACGAGAGTTCACAACTATAGATGAGGGCTATTCAAAATTTATCTCTTGGCAGTTTCGTCTTCTTCGAGAAAAAGGTCTAATCGTACAAGGATCTCACCCTGTAGGTTGGTGTCCGAGGGATCATAATCCAGTAAGCCAACACGATACTATGGGCGATGTAGAACCTGATTTCTTAGAATATACCCTTATAAAATATACATTGGATAATGGTTGTATTTTGCCAACTGCCACGCTAAGGCCCGAGACGATCTTTGGTGTAACAAATTTGTGGATAAATCCAAATGCAGACTATGTAGAGGTAGGGATCGATGGAGAAAGATGGATTGTGACTCCAGCAGCGGCTAAAAAATTACAATTTTTAAATCGTGATGTTACTATAGTTAGGAACTTTCTGGGTCATGAACTTGTAGGCAAAATTGCAAAAGACAGCTTTCGAAATGTGGGAATTCCTATATATCCTGCATTGTTTGTCAATACCGAAGAAGGCACCGGGATAGTAATGTCAGTTCCTGGGCATGCGCCATACGACTATCAAGCTCTAGAAGATTTGAAAATGAGTAGTGAACTTCGACAAGAATATAACATAAAAGATATTGTTACTCCAGTAAAGATAATAAATAGCAAAATCAGTCAAGATGATACTGATATTACTCCTGCTGCACAAATAGTGAAAGAATTTATAATTACCGACCAAAAGGATCAAAACCTTGAGAAGGCAACGAATAAGCTCTATTCTGAAGAATTTTATAGCGGAACACTCTTGTCCAATACAGGTAACTTTGCAGGTATTTCTGTGAAGGAGGCAAGGTCTAAAGTCAGGGAAGAACTAAACAGCAAAGGTTTGGTCGGCACAATGTATGAACTTGTTAACAAGCCTGTCAGATGTCGATGCGGAACTATGTGCGTGGTTAAATTATTAACAGATCAATGGTTTCTTAACTACCAGGACAAGACATGGAAAAAATTGGCACATGAATGTATAGATAAGGTAGACATAATTCCAGAGGAAATTAGACAAGAATTTAACAATGTGATAGACTGGCTTAAACAAAGAGCATGTGCGAGAAAAGTAGGACTGGGAACAAAGTTGCCGTGGGATCCGGATTGGATAGTAGAGAGCCTTTCAGATTCAGTAATTTATATGGCGTACTATTTAATATCAAGATACCTAAGTAGTCCAAGGGAACGTTCTCTACCGGATAACAAGATCCAATCAGCCCTTTTAAACGATGATTTTTTCAGTTACATATTGCTGGGTCTGGGTAATCCTATGCAAATTGCGAATTCATGTAACATCCCAGTCGATTTACTCAAAAAGATTAAGGAAGAATTTTTGTATTTCTATCCCGTCGATTCAAGACATTCTGGTCGGGATCTTATACCGAATCATCTTTCATTCTTTGTGTTCAATCATGTGGCCATTTTCAGAGAAACCCTGTGGCCAAAACAAATTGTAGTAAACGGATCCGTGTTGATGCAAGGGAAGAAGATGTCTAAATCACTAGGAAATATAATACCGCTTCGAATGGCTATTAAGCTACACGGAGCGGACCCTGTTCGTCTAGCTATGCTAAGCTCATCTGAACTTCTGCAAGATGCCGATTTCTCATTTGACTTGGTTAAGGGCATTGGGACCAAATTGCTAGAGATATATGGAAATATAATCGAATATACAACTATCAATCGAGATCCTACGACGAGTAACATAAAACAAGATTTAGAACAAATGGAGTTGGAAGATAAGTGGCTATTAAGCAGATTACAAGATTACATTTCTCTAACAACTAAATCTCTCGATCGATTGCGAGTCAGAGAAACATTGCAAATTATATTGTATTACATGGATAAGGACTTAAAGTGGTACAGGAAAAGAAAATTGGCTAAGAAAAGAGATATCCCAATGAATACTGTCGTAGGAGAGTTTTATAATGTAAGGGTTAAATTGCTAGCACCTTTTGCGCCATTCATTTCAGAAGAAATATGGCATAAGATGAAAGGAAAAGGTTTTATCAGCCTTGCACCATGGCCACAAATAGATCGAGGAAAAATAAATCCTGAAGTTGAGGAGTATGAAACACTGATTCAAAATATAATAACAGATATTCAAAATATTATTAGGGTTACTAAAATTAGGCCTAATAGAATTTTAATTTATACTGCGTCGAAAGATAAGTGGACTCTTTATAAAAAAATCCTGAACAAGTTGAATAAAGATTCAGCAGCGGATTTTGGAGAGTTAATGAAAGGGCTAGTCATGGATATAGAGGTAAGGGATATTACCAAATCTAGTCCCGATTTGGCTAAAAAAATACTTGCAGATATCCTTTCTGAATCTTTGGATAGGAGACAGAAAAAGTTACAAATTCAATCGTTCGAAGAAGGAAGAGCATTAAGCGATGCTCTTGCTCTGATTAAGGAGCAAATGGGATACAGTGATATGAGAATCGATATAGTTCCTGAAGATCAATTAGAAAAATATGACCCGAAACAGAGATCCAAATTATCTAGGCCCTTCAAGCCCGCTCTCTATATTGAATAAAAAAAATAAATATTCCCAGATGACATTTTATTATCCAGATCCTGTTATGGTACGCTTATACACTAAATGCGAGATTTATACTTTGAAAACTTGTTCTTAAGGATAGACATTTTGTGGCTGTAACCACTAACTTCAGCTTAAAATCTTAGTTACGTTAAATTAACTCAGAACATTAAGGGTAACCAAAGTGATAGGTTAGCTAATGGGATTCTACACT
>DASWDL010000143.1:0-4003 GCA_036395315.1 Nitrososphaeraceae archaeon | reverse complement strand
TAATGAGTCAATTCGTCATGCACAGAAATCCACTATTCTTCGCAGAACCTGATCGTTTTTACCCTGAACGTTGGACACCAGAGTTCAAAAGGCAGTTACCAAGATTCAGTTACTTTCCATTTGGGGGTGGTAAAAGAGGTTGTATAGGCGAATCGTTTGCCTGGCTGGAAGCAGTCCTCCTAATTTCTACTATTTGTAGAAAGTGGAAGATGGTTGTTATACCTGGACATAACGCAGCATTGAAACCGCTGATCACATTGCGGCCTAAGTACGGCATGCCTATGTTACTTACAAGAAAGTAAAGTGTACACGATTTAAAACGTACATTCAAAGTTATTCTATTTCATATTTCAAAATAAAGCCCACGCGAGGGCTCTTACTAGATGAGATGAAATAGATGTGATTACATTTCAAATTACAATCTTCGATCTCTTAATCTGCTTTATATATCCAGCAATTATTATTTATATTGCAGTTAAATTTAGGCGTTATTGAATAAATTCATTTTAATGTATGAAAGTTGAATGGCTCTCGTATCGAAGAAAGCATGTACAACATCTTTTTGATATAATTCTTCTTCGATGGGAATTCGATTAACTTGCGTCGATAATACTCAACCAAATGATTTATCAAACAATCTACCTCTTCCTTAGTTTCTGTTGGATGAGTAAGTATTTTGCTATACCAGTACTCTACAAGCGCATCTTCCCCATACCTTTGTTCTAACTCTAGAATAAAAGAAAAATTCGAATGACATCTTCTACACAGTCCATTGTGTGCCTCTGCGTATGATCTTTCCGTTACATGACCGCACTTTGCCTTCATAATCATTATAAATAAAAAGTTAAGAAAGCGAATATAAACTAAATTAAAGATGCAATTTGTCAATGAGCTAAATCGAGCCACTCGTAAATAAGAAATAAAATAGAACCATTTGTAGGGCAAATTGCTTATTGTTAATGAGTTATACTGTACGAAATAAGACATGTCCGGTGAAGGATTCAACATTGACGAAGGTAGCAAAGATTATTTGGGAGGCACGACTTACTTTAAACCGATAAAAGTAGAGCTGTATGCTTTTAATGTTGAAAAGCCGGATGAAGTGCGTTATTGGATTAACGAAATTACGTCTGATGTAACAAATATCAAAATCAAGCCAGATAAGATATAACTGATCTCGGATCACCCAGCATGCAGGATCAGATGCTAAAGATATTGAGTTCAGATTAAAGGAATATCTCGATATGAGTGCACCCACTTTTTGAAGTAAAGGAATTAACAGTGCAGAAAGAAAGAACAGCCGCTAAAAGACCTCTGCGCTTAACTTTAGTTGTACTTGATAATACCAATCGCCATGAAAAACTGTTAATCATGACTGCAGATTGCATTCAACAAAAAATTTGTCTACGATTACCCTGATACCCTTGCTTATTTCGGCCGGAGTAATTTTACTCTTATTTGAATAAGAATTTACGAGGTCTCTCACCCGCTCTTTCATAGACTGTAAAGCGCTCCGATACTTGATCATTGCTGAGCGTCCGACAGTTGAAACTTCCTCCTCTGTCTTTCGTTGAGATATGGCACGCCTCTTTCTTCGAGGTAAATTTTTGTAGGCCTTTAACCTCTTTGGCACGACCCTTCCCAATTTCCTAGACTTTGACTTCAATTTACCTAAGATTAGATCTTAATCAGCTAGTTAAATTTGTGACGGACTTGTTCCTGGAAAGAAAGAAAAAAATATTTCAAGTTCCTAATTTGTCTCTAGTAGGATAAAATGACGATGACCATATAAGGAAAAAGAAAAAGGAAATTACTTACTGTAATAGCATGTTCCAGAAGTGACACAGAAGAAGCAGTTTCTGCTTGAGCTGCCGAAGGGGGATGCGTATGATAAAAGATCTTGAAGAATTGTTATTTAATTTTGACTGTACTTGTTTTGTACAAAAATTGTCGTAATGTTGTCATGTCCCCCTTTAAGGATTCCATTTTCCACTAAAAAATTGCATACTGCCTGTGATCCTTCTTTTATGTGTTCTTCGATAATGATACGAATTTCAGCATCCGTAAGCATGTTTGTTAGCCCGTCGCTACACATTAGTAAACAATCATTCTTATGCCAATTTCCCTTTCTTATATGGATTGAACTTGCTTGAATCTTTGGAGATCCAAGCCAGCGAGTAAGCATATGCTTGTATTGGGGATCAATTTCTTGCTCTCCATATCCCAATCTTATCAGCTCATTTTCCATAGTATGATCTTTTGTCAATACCTTGAGTCCATGATTCGTGCTCCACAAATATGCCCTGCTATCGCCTAAATTAACAATATAGTAAACGTCACTAAAGCAAATAGCCAATACGACCGTGGTACCCATCCCTGCTACATCTGTGCTCTTGATGGAGAATTCTCTTATCATACTGTTTACATCCAACAGGCTTGTTCGAATAAGCTTCATTATCTCCGCCTTGCCCAAACTTTGAAGTCCCGAAAAGTGTATTGTTTCAAATTTTTCACTTAATTTTTGGCTTAAGGTTTCTACAGCCATTTGACTTGCAATCTCTCCAGCATTTTGTCCCCCCATGCCATCGGCTATCATATAAAAGCCTATGTTGTTATCGACAAAAAGGGAATCCTCATTATTTTCTCTTACCTTGCCCCTATCAGTCTTACTGCCAGAAAGAAAATTTGGATTTCTTCGTTTCAATTGCATATATCTATTAAGGGATAATAAAAATATTTGAGTATTTTTTCAGAGATGTCTGAAGAAGGAAAGGAACTTAAATCGTTTTCGATATATGCACTGCTAAAATATTAAATAATTATGTCAGCTAGTAAATACTGTGCAACAAGATTCTAGGATAAATAAAGATACTCAAGTAGGGAATAATATTCCCAGTTCTTATAACTTGGTCAAGGAGTTTCAAGGCAAAAAATATACTGGTATGAAAGTTGGGGGCAGACATTTATGGTATTACGATAAAGGAGAATGGAGGGAGAAAAAGGTTGCACCGGACAAATGGGAATTCACTTATAATGTTAAAAAAAGAAGGGCCTGGAATGCCCCAGAAGGGTCAGGCGTACCTCTTGGCACTCAGTATCATTGGTATATTCTTGCAGACCAAACTGTGTCAAAAATGGATGCGAATATCTACTCCACTTCAATGAGCGGCCTGAAGTACAAATTGTCGCACAAGCGCGCGGATAGACAGTATTGGAGTGCTACAGAGGATGCGCAACGGACACGCTTGATAAAGATACTGGAGGTAATAATCACAAGATTAAAGCAGCAGTCTAATATGGAATATAAACAAGTAACGTTGGACGAGCTGCAAAGAACTATTCAACACTAACAAAGACTAAGCAAGTGATATCGCATTATTTGCTTTCTATTCCCTGTTTAATTTCGCCGCTAATATTGTTTAGCACATCAGCAATTCCAATACCTATCTTTTTAGCAATAGCTGCGGCGGTATTTAGTGAACCATCATTAACAATCTCCTTGCTTTGGCTAGCTATTTGATTTGCTGTATTATTTATTGAGGCCAGTGTACTCTTTAATAAATCCGACGAATTGCCCCCTGTTAACTTTGCCAGGCTTTTGTTAATATTATCAGTAACAGCTTTCATATCGGACTTATTTGTATTACCTTGTGCGCCCGCCATTGGCATAGCAAGGCTTACGCTAATTCCAAGAGCTAGAATAATGACAGAACTAATAAATGACAGCATAGAGCTCTTCCATGAACGCTTTACGCTTTCCTTTGGTTTAATTCTTTCTCTAGGTTACTAGAGAAAATGTGGAAGAATTGAACAAATTGTGGATATATCCTATGTCATGACCAAAAATTACTTGTTAGGAATTGCAATGAGGCCAAATGTTAACTTTACATCTCCTAGCGTTTTGCTGTTGGCATTCAACATATACGACAAAACCAACCGAGGTATTCAATCGAAATGGTTTAAGATCGATGGGCCAGTAATGTCATGCCCCTACTGGAATAGT
>DASWDL010000142.1:0-3830 GCA_036395315.1 Nitrososphaeraceae archaeon | reverse complement strand
AATAATATTAACCCCATAAGCCGATCATACTTTCCTAGCCTTCGTTTAGCGAGGTTTACTTTTGTCTAGTTTATTTATAGTGATTCAATCTCAACGACGCCAGAGGAAATATATTAAAGTCTCGAATATAAAGGGGAAACTGGTAATCACTGTGGACTGCTAATTGAGCTTAAATAAATCTGGCTTAACCTTGTTACTCCAACTTAATTAAGTGCCATATGAATAGTTAAATATGGAATGTCCTGTAGAGGTTCTATCGAACCCCGTGATCTCATATGGTTATTGTTGGGAGTAAAATCCTAAATGGGGGTTACTACGTTGGGAAATAACATTCTAGTCCTTGTTGACTCTTTCATAGACCAAATGTTAAGATTAAAGAACACACTTCGAGCAATGTCTATTTCTGCATTGATCTTGGCTCCATTTGCGATTGGGCTGTCAATATATCTTACTAACCATCCAGCGTTTTTCAATATTTTGCAAGAGGCCAACGACTTTGGTATTGTGCTAAGTGTGTTATTGGCGTCGGTAATTGTTATTTCATCTATCTGGATGATAGCAGGAATTAAGCAGTACCGATTAATAGATTCCTGGAATAGAAGATATCAATTTTTTATAACAAGGAAGGAGGAAATGGATGCCCGAATTACAATGGACCTTGCTCTTGACAAGGGAATTCAGGAGTAAGTGTTTTCTACAATGTCTTTGCTACAGCCAAACATTTTAGTAAAACATCCCACAGGGAAGACTGTCAGTTACCGTGATAGGATATACATAGTTAAGGATATAATTTTAAAGCTGGCAGAATATGGTGAATTGAACCAAACGGCTCTTATGAGTTTTTGCGGACTTAACGTAAATAAGCACCGATCCATTTTGGAAAAGATGCAATATAATGGTCTAGTTGCAAGAACAGAGAAATTTCTAGGCAAGAAGCCAATTGCAATCTACAGATGTACCCCTAAGGGTTTTGAATTCTGCAGAAATATTTTAGAGCCTTACGAGAGTATATTTCCTAGATAGAGTCGTCAATACTATTTACACTTGAGAAGATAGTGTCGTGATATACAATCTTCCTGGCGGTAATTTATGGTTGGAATCCTATGTCGACAAAAATGACAACAAATAATGGATAGAGATTGCAGAACTTGTGGACAGAAGTTATTGGATAATGATATGACACACTGTGGTCCTAGGGGAGAAGGTACAGTAACAAGCTGGGATTCTCCTACAATAATTTTCAAATCAGACTAAGCAAAATGCGATTTCAAAAATTTATCAATGAAAGAGATATCCCCGCCGGGATAACTCTAGAGATTTTTGGTGAAAAATATCTTTTCAATTGAAATGTATTTCAGTTGGCACAATTGAGTTTTTATGAGGGTGACGCATTAGAAATCAATTCGATAGATGTCACCCGGCATTCTCCAAGTCGACAGCTCATCAATTCATCAGCTTAGCTAAGGTCATTGGTAATGACTAAAAGCTGATGATGGCTTATTAGTTGATACATACTCCTTCAGTTCCGCATCAAGTAGTTTAGTTCTACAAGTGTCATTATCACACAGGTACACGTTAAGATTAAATCGTTCGTCTTCTAACTCCTTGGCGGTCAGGCGCATGTAGCCTCTTTTGCATTTAGGACACTTCTGAAATTCTTCCAATATACAGCATCTACAATAGTAGATACTATTAATTAATCTTGACCTGTGATCGGGCAACTTGAGGGATGCCGATCACTAACACGTACTCGTTCAATGCCAGTACTCTAGGCTGGCTAGTGAAATTAAAACTTGGATATTACTAGAAAGGTTATCAATAGGACAAAAGAGGAAATGCCAAAAAAAGTTTCCTGGTGCACCTGAAAGGATATAGTGGATTTTAGATCTCCAGAAAAATGATTTTGGCGTATAAAAAAACAATATTTAGGGGTTACCATTGGTGAACCTATTATTCAGGATCTCTTGCCCTCAATTGTCAGAAGAAAAAGCAAGGCCCTTGAAAGGATTTTGTAACTTACAACTTCCATTCTTGGTCTCCAACGGTTACAGTATCTAAAAGAAAAGGTTGGATAGGAAGCTAATTCTAATCAACCTGACTAAAAAACCGTGATTCTGAACTAAAAAAACTATAAGAATTCGATATAATAATTCGACGAGTCTATGTTCTTGATTGCATATAAGAGATGAAGGACTCGTAGGTACGATGTTTTCCATTAAGTTATTCGTAATAATGGTACTAGTAAGTGCCCTATTCACAGCAGGAATCTTCCAGTTGAGGCCAGTGTTTGCAGTTAGTAAGCAAAGTCTAAAGCAAGAATTGCTTGACAGAATTCTCTCTCAAGATGAAGACTCGGGGAACGAAACAAGTGCTGCCGTTTCAGACAGGGCTGATAATATTCCGAATATCAAAAATAACATTGAAAAAATCAAAGATAAGATTCTTGGAGAGGCAGGCCTGACTTTGTCTAAGGAGGAAGAAAAGCAAGTCAATCAAGATGACAATAAGATCCTTAGCGCGCATGCTACCAAGCAGGATAGTAATTGTCGGGGTGGTGATGTCCTTGCCGGTGCATCAAACAAGAAAGATCTGAAGATCTTATCTAATTGTGAAGAAGTAATTGGAACAGTAAAGCATGCTAAAAAAATGAGCGACGGTGATTACAAATTCGCATTAAAAGTTAGAGACAAATTTAAGTTCTTGTTGAATAAGATTAACAAGAAAAAGACAGGGGGCTTTCTAATAATCGAAATTGTTCCTAAAGACCAAAAGAATAATGACGTCATTAAACCAAAAACTGGGGATAAAGTTGATGTCTGGGGTGCGTGGGTTACAGATAAACCAAAGGGTTGGCATGAAATCCACCCAGCTTGGAAAGTTGTGAAAGTAAAGTAAACCTATCTCCGGTTAGATTTGGTTTGGTTCATGTCCGATTACAGAAAATAACATTTTCTTATGTTAACATGAATAAAGACGAAATGAAAAGGAGGGAGATCAATTAATAGATGTTTCTAGAATAACTGCTGAGCTGGCTCTACTTAATTTATAACACTTTTTACAAAGCATCTTATCAAACCAGTACCGGAGTTCATGAGTTCTCTTTCCGCATAGTTGACATCGCATGCCGGTTTGCAATTCATTCTTATTTATTGTTTGTACTATAAAATTCTTCCTAAAGATTCTATCGGGTTAGGCAAAATGAATCGCCTTTAGCCACTTTCGGTTACTTTAGTCCACCGATGACAAAAGGATGATCAAACTCCCAAGCACGGTCGGACACCATTAGACAGAAATTGGTTCTTAGATGTTATGGGGAGAGGAGGTCGGTTCGTTTTTTCTTATTTCATACAATATTTTGCTAAATTATTCATTACTTCGGTCCAGCCCTGATCAAGGCTCTTAAGAGATGTCATTCCAGTCTCCTTTCCTGTGAAGCCCAAATGGGTTAGATTCACTTTTGTTTTATTAGAGTCAATCTGCTCTAATTCCCAAACCACGGTAGTTTCAGGAAAGTCAGGTATATCGTTATATTTCCATGTGTAGGATAGTCTCTTATTCGGAACAAATTCTTTGACAGTACCTTCCATAATGTAGTCTTTATCTAGATTCCATTCAGGATGAATTTCTTTGAGTGTAACAAATCTTACCAATGCTCCAACTTTTGGTTCCATTATTGCTTCATCAGGAAACCATTGAGTTAATTCTTTTGGATTACTAATTGCTTTGAAAACTACTTCAGGTGGAGCTTCAATAATTATTGATTTCCTTATTTCTAAATTCCCTCTTTTTAATTCATCTTTTACTGACATGGCTTGTACAGAATGCGTTTA
>DASWDL010000141.1:0-4665 GCA_036395315.1 Nitrososphaeraceae archaeon | reverse complement strand
GCGAGACGTACGATGAAGAATATGGGGATCCATAGCATAAGGGAGATGCTCGGGAGATTGTCTGTTCACACAGGATATCAGAAAGTAAAGTACTTCTGCATGAGCTTTGGTTATGAACACAGGGAAATATCATGTCCTAAGTGTGGATCTAAAATGAAAAGAGTCGGATAAGGTAATTTTAGCTAAATATTCTTGTTAATGATGTATGCTTCTTGTAGAGGTAAAATTGAACACAACTTTTTGTCTAAATTCCTTAGATTATTCTGTTTCATATGCAGTGCACTGACAAGCGCCCGCAAAGCCAATATGGCTTGTGCTTTTACCAGTCTCTGAATGCGAATCCAGACCATGTCCACATTTACAACTTTTTCTTTTTAAAAACTGTTTTATTTGTGCTCAGTATTTCCTGAACTCACTCACAGACTCATGAATCACATCCGATCCATTGTCCAAAAGTCCAAAACCATGCCCAGAACTGGATCATAAGCAAGTCTGTAACTTTCGGAACGCGAGATAGGTAACCATTCCATTTCGTAGGAACCGCAAACAGGACAAATGGAAATACATCCATAATCACTCGTCAAAAATGAAGCACACCAATGGCAATACTTGCAGTTCAGGAAACCCCTAGTGCCTATGAACTCGGTATTGTTTTGATGAATCAGTGGCTCTATATTAAGGACGTTTACAATAGCAGACCATCTTCTGAATTTCCCCTACGGAGGTTTTCTAACATTGATCCTTCTGAAAGTAATGGGATTTAAGTGTGTCTAATATCCAACACAGTGCTAAGACACGTGGATTATGTTATAGGACTATGACAATTCCATGACAAAAGAATATGTCCCACTCGAGTCTCTTACTAGAGTTGTCCATGTAACAGCATATATTATAACTAAATAAGAAGTGCTAATAAGTTTGGCCTATTGTAACAAATAATTCCATTTTGTCAAGCAATTCTTAACTTTTTCACATTATTAGTAGGATTGCCGCATGGCCCTGACGCACCTGCTCCGAGAAAGTAAGAGATCGATTTGGTAAAATTTAACTAATTAATATGGTATAGATTGCCTCATTTAAGCAGCATAACGTCCTCCGCCGATCTAGAATCATTTTATATATAGTACATGAGTCATCCGTACAGTAAGGGATTCGGTGAGATTAAAGATATTTTCAGAAAGGGACAACGAGATAAACAGGATAAAGAGAATCGCAACGTCATCTCTCAATGAAAAGGTTAAACTCGAAACAATTGATGCATTGGAGAGATTTGGTGAGGATGGTATTTCAAGTATTGCCGAAATAATAGAAACTACTACGTATACCGATGTAAGAAGTCATGGTTTGGAAGTTATTAAACGGATTAAATCAAAGAACTAAACTGCAGTTTAAATGAACCGGATCACAGGAAAAAACAATAATTGGCTTATCGTAGGCTATTTTGAGTATTTGCATATAGCATTTCTTATATGATACCCTTCTGAAAAACATCCAATGAAAAGAATAAACTTGGCTTTAGTTCTTCTTATTGCAGTAGGCTTTGCTGCACTATTAAGTTTTAGCATTTCGACTACAGCACTTGCTCGTATCTCAGATGGCACTTCAATAGCACGTTATTCAGGTCCAAGAGCATCAATCGCTGTTTCTGTGATAATGTCTATCTTACATGGTGGGATAACAAGACAGGAAACAATGAAGTGTTCTTTGCCGGAAGTAATGACGGTGGTAAGACATTTAACAAGGAAATTAACTTGAGCAACGCTAAAGGAGGTTCTGCTGATAGTCAAATATCAGCTCAAGGAAATAATGTTTACGTTACTTGGTGTGATAATAAAACAGGAGACTGGCAAGTATTCTCTAAAGCTAGTAATGATAATGGGAAAACATTTGGTGATGCAGTCGCGCTTAAGAGTATTGGTAATTCTCATGTCAAAACACTAAAAGCTCCTCCATCTGATACCATTTCGGTGGATACAGTTGTGTCAAGTTCTGGCAATAATGAATACGTAGTATGGTGGGATAATACAACAGGGAATTGGGATGTTTCATTTGCAAAAAGTAGTGACGGTGGAAAGACGTTTGGGGATTCAATAAACATTAGCAATTCTTCAGATGCTCGTTCAGTAGGTGCAAGAATGGCCACACAGGGAGACAATGTGTATATTTCTTGGATAGATATCGATAAGAATACTGGGCAAAAACAAGTTTTATTGAAAGCGAGTAGCGATAATGGACAGACATTCGAGAAACCGATATCAGTAAGTAGTAACTCCAAGTAAATTCAAAGACAATACCATGCTGCATATCAATTTCTTCTTTTCTACAAACAATCATTCAATTAATTTTAACTTAGATAGCTAAATGGTAATATTCTTGCTAGGGTCCTATTTCGGTCAGAATTAGCCGTTTTGAAGGACTATGGCCATGTTCCCGTCACCAATGCGGGTGTTAACCTGAATCCATCTAAGGACAATCCAGAACACTTTCAAAGTCTGCTTTGTTTTGTCGAGAAGGTGTTAAGCACTCGAAAGATATTGTAAAAGTCGAAAAGTCTCTCATATATCAGCACTCTATCAATTGTTAGTTGGCGATAAGCAATGCAGCTACGGGAACAAGGGTGGAATAATCACTAGTATCCAGCACGCATGTTTATGTTCATTCTTCACAGTGAAAGAGTGACGACTTAATTTCTTATTTTTGGTTTAAAGAAATCAATCAATTCATCATCTGCATGAATAATTCATTCGACATGGTGATTATCTATTAATGATATCTATTAATGATATCTAATGAGTTGTTCCCTTCTCCTGTAGGGCCAGAAATGATATAGGGAAAAATTCGACAAATTGGTTAAACTGCGAGAGATATTGATGTTAAGGGAATAACTTTGTGAAGATATCCGGTAGATACATCAGTCGGTCTAAAATTAAAATCGGATTTTTTCCATCTAATAACGTTTTATCACTGGCCTTGTCCCGTATGAAATTCACAAGACTATAAGGTTAATTATAAAATTACGCCAAGGTTAAGGGGGTGCTATGAGGACACTTGCAAATTGATAAGCTCGCTTTCATCCTATATAAATTGAAATATAATAGGCGCAGTTATTATTATTGTGGGATTTTTCTCAGAGTGCGTATTAACTGCTATTGAACTATATCCCGTCAGAGCATGTACCAAGGTATACACAACTGACAAACCTATTTTCTACAGGTGGCAATTCAAAGAGAAAAAGCCTACAGAATTACCTACAGATTCCAGTACTCAAATTTTCCAAAGTTTATGGGAGGGAACGTTACTAATAAAACTTGAAGAGCCAGTAGAACCTTTCCGAACATACGAACCTTCATGCATAAGAGAAATAAATTCTGGTATTTTCAAAAGGAAGAAAGGATTTGAATTTAAATATGTATATACTGCTAAAACACCTTCTCTACTTTATCATGTTGTATTACCGGAATTCTGTTATTGTGACGAAAACTCTCTTGATCAACAGGAGAATGTAAGTGTAAAGATCTTGAGTATCGATAAAAGGCAAAGTGTTACTTGGATAAACGTAGAAAGTGGATGGAAAAACCGGAATTTTGAACTAAGATTCATATTCTATGGACCTAACGAAAAAGAATCCAAAAAAAGACAAGAAAAGACACCTCGAAAAATAGTTGTTCCTCAAGAAGTGAAGCCAAATTATAAAGAAGTTAAAGACCTTGGACCAATTGCCTTAACTGCGCTTGGAAGATGAAGGTGCAACCAAGCTAGTAAGAGGCGATTATAAAGAAGCTATAGTTTTCTTTGACAAAGTATTGAAAATTGGAGAACATAAGCTTTATTGAATAAAATTGAAAATATACAGTATGAATCTAACTCTGGGGATATTGGTTGGTTTAGGAATAGGTGCTGGAATTACTTTTCTAGTTATGGATTCCTATCACTTTGTTAATCACTTGCTTAACAATATTAAGATACGATTAAATTCCTTACAGTGAAATCTCAAATAGTTAACGACGCTTGTCTAAATCCAAAACACATTACGTTGTCTGTAGAGAAGCTACCAAATATTTAAGACACTTTAGAAGTAAAATGGTCTGCTATAACTGCTACGATTTTACCAAGATAAGTCGAAACTAGGCACAATAACGTTAAAGAATTTCAGAGATATATGGGGTTTTGAATAAGTACGAAAAATAGATTTAGGCGTCATAAGCTCATATGATAGCATGACGTTGCTGATTTTCAACTAGTAATATCAGGTACGTTTGAAAGCAAAATACATATTGTTTAAGAGTAGCTTTCGTCATATTATAATATAGATTAAAGGCTAGAATGTCAAATCCTTATAGAGATAGCAGATCTCTTGGAAGACGATTGATGTGGCTAGGACTATACTTCGGCCTTGGCTTGGGCGTATCTCTTTTATTTCCATTCCCAGTCTCATTATTGGTATATTTATCTTGATTGTGATCATGGACTTTATACTAGCCAGATGCGTTTTGAAGAAAATGGGGATCAGTAATGTAAGAAACTTGTTCGGTAGATTGGTTAATCCAACAGTTACTCAGAAAGTAAACCGACCTTTCATACATGGAAACAGATAAGCCTAATAGGAACAAAAGAACAATAATAATGAGACGAGAGTCGTATGAAAAAGATTGAAACCATAACTGC
>DASWDL010000140.1:0-5739 GCA_036395315.1 Nitrososphaeraceae archaeon | reverse complement strand
AATAGCTCCTGTTGATATAGGAACGGATGAAATTCAACTAGGTTGATCGCAGGCACAACATCAAAGTTTTGTAGTATTTCCTGTAGGTTGGAGATCTCATAGTTGCTTCCTCCAATAGCTCTTGCTTCCGCTCTTAATAATTGAACCATAGCCTTCCAAGTGTCTTTGCCCATTCCCTGAACTGGCCAGTGGATCAAGTAGAGGTCAACATAAGACAGTCCTAAGCGTCGTAAACTTCTTTCACATGCTGCAAGAGTAGAGTCGAATCCTTGATCGCTATTCCACACCTTCGTGGTAATGAAGATCTCCTCTCT
The DNA here is from genome assembly GCA_036395315.1 of Nitrososphaeraceae archaeon. Taxonomy (GTDB): domain Archaea; phylum Thermoproteota; class Nitrososphaeria; order Nitrososphaerales; family Nitrososphaeraceae; genus TA-21. The sequence continues at coordinate 5,425 of DASWDL010000140.1, read as the reverse complement.
TGCTATTCCACTTTCTAGAACTGCCCTACCGACATCGCCTTCATTGCCATATAGCCAAGCTGTGTCGACATGTCTGTAGCCTATTTTCAACGCATATCTAACTGCACGCAAGGTTTCTCCAACTGGGGTCTGGTAAACCCCTATGCCTAGTCGTGGAATCTCGACACCATTACTTAGCATGACACGAGATTGTAAATTCAACAGCATAATCAAAGATGTTCTTCATAAACTCACTTTAATTCTATCGAATTACTTGTGGTAACATCTAAGTTGGAGATGGAATAACGTATGTGAATATTGTTATACTACTAGATCCGAAACCTTTATTTTTATATATATAATTTTCATATTAATGACTGATCCATCTGAGCCTCCAGAGATTCCTGAAGAAAGTTTAACTTGCGATATCTGTGGACAGAAATTTGACACAGTGGAATCACTTAAAGAGCATAAATTATCGGAAGGTAAAGACGCTGAAATGAAATATAAGGGTGTTGACTGAATGAAAAATTGGATTTTCATGTTTGCTTAACTTATCAAGTAAAAAATATTTGGCTTAAGATGTTGTTACCAAATGGTACGAATAATGAAAGTAGGCATTAGATTACCTCAGACAGGTAAGAATGCAAAACTAAAGAATGTGATATATCTTGCTGAAGCTGCCGATAGTAATGGATTTGACTCATTGTGGGTTTTAGAACGATTGCTTTGGCCGATATCTCCTCAGACTCAATACCCATCAGGCAATTTTCCACAAGATTGGCAAATTGTATTGGAACCTCTAGAACTACTCTCTTTTGTAGCAGCCATTACCAAGAAAATTTATCTTGGCACTTCAGTCATAGATATGCTTTTCCACAATCCAGTCATTTTAGCAAAGAGATTTGCAACGTTAGATGTCCTATCTAGCGGGAGAGCGCTTGCAGGGCTTGGATTGGGATGGTCTAAGGACGAGTTCCAGGCTTCGAATGTTCCTTTTGAGCAGAAAGGAAGGAGAGCAGATGAGTTTTTGCAACTACTAAAATCAATCTGGTCGGACGAAATTACTGAATTTAAAGGAGATTTCTATACTATTCCTCCTTCAAAAATTGGACCCAAACCAATCCAAAACCCTCATCCTCCAGTATTCCTTGGTGGATCAAGTCCTAACACATTCTTAAGGATGGCTAGGTATGCTGACGGTTGGATAGGAGTTGTTCATGATAATTTGGAGCAACTCCAGGATTCACTAAACATGTTAAAGCAGAAGGTCAATGAGGCCGATAGAAAACCAAAGGATTTCGAAATCATTGTAATAACATATCCTAACATCGTCGAACATGATACTAAAAAAGAGAAGCGTCGGGCCTTTACTGGATCTATGAATCAAGTAGGAATTGATATTGAAAGACTGAAGAAAATGGGTGTTGGACATATAATTTTGAATTATAATCGTTCGGTGATTGAAGACGATATGAATGCCATAATTGACATGTCAAAACAACTCATGTCGTATGCAAGATAAGGAATCTGCAGCAAACAAGCGGAGTAACATATCGCTTGATGTAAAATAGATAAAATTTAGCCTTTTGATTCATCTAATTTTTTAAATTTTTGCCTACTTCTCATTATCTTTATGCTAGTCCGAAGAATGGCAGCTCCGATAGTAATTGATATTGAATCATCTTATTCTAAATTACAAGTAAGATTGATCTTCCTTTGTTATAAAATTTAGAATTCTATATTTCATTTCCCCACGAGTGCCAGCCTTGTACTCGTTCTCTTGCAAACAACTCTATCCTTGGTAAGTCACCGAATAGCTTAACAATTAAAGTTCTAAAAATTGCTGGTTTTTTACTATGCTGCTCAATGGTTGCCTTTACTACCTGACGTATTGAATGATCTTGGACATTTAAAGATCCTCTTTAAAGGGGCACACCCTCTTTCCAGACCCCTAATAGCTTCATACAATCTCCATCCGCATCTCCGAATAATAGGACGAAGCTATGCCGTAATAATAATCCTTGGCACGGTGCTGAGACTTTGATCAATATCTTTCATTTCACCAGGAATGGCCTATTCCGTTCCCAAGTGTCTTCGATTCATACTTTGTGTATGTGTGGCTATCAATATCGATATTCACTGAAGTGTGATTGTCCTTCAGATTTTAAATAATTATTTTCAATCTTGTAGAACTGAACATTATCCATAAGCTCTGAATAATTTGAATGGAATGCATTTTATTACTTAATTCTTAGAGAGGTATTTGCTAAGCAAGCTGGGGTATTTTCAATCACTTCGTCAATCCTACTCTTCAGTACAGGTTCTGAAACATAGCCTACAATCTCACCAACTTCTTTACCTTCACAAAAGAATTTGATAACTGGTATGCCCAATATTCCATTTTTAGATGCTATCTCTTGCTCCTGCTCTACACTAACTTTTGCGAATTTAACATTCGTATAATCTTTTGCGACTGCTTCAAAGACGGGTTTCAATTTTATACAGTATGGACACCAAGGGGCCCAAAAATCAACTGCAACAATTTTTTTATTCATTATGAGAGAATCCCAATCTGAACTCTTAACGTCCACAGCCATATCATATGTTTCAATGAAAAGGAATTAAAATATTGTGGAAGTTAACATAGTAATATCTTGAACACGGTGACGAGACTGAATTAAGGAATAATCGTTTACTTTGGCTTTGGCTCTGTGTCTGAATTTGCATGTTTACCTAATATCGCATATCAGTACTAGTTAAAATATGTAGTATAAGTTCTGTAAACTTTCTAGTTTATATAATATAGTCACGTATTAAATTACTATGACGGCATCCCAGAAAGTTATCAAAGAAATTTTGAGCTGGCCTGGTGTTACTTCTGGGCCACATCGTTTTGGTGGTATTGAGTTTCGAATAGGAGGGAGAGAGATGGGGCACTTACACGGTGACACATTGGCAGATATTCCCTTCCCCATAGAAATCAGAAATAACCTTGTTGATTCGGGTCGTGCTTCATCGCATCATATTCTTCCCAAGTCGGGGTGGATAAGTAAATGGATTGAGAATGCAGAAGATGTACCACAAGTAATAGAGTTATTTAGAATGCAATATGAACGGCTCAACTCTCTGACACAGCCATTGCTTGGTACCAAAAACTAGCGAGTATCAACATCAATACTTAAGTGATATGTGAGTACGCTTCATCAACGATATCGACATGTTCGGGCGACAAAAAATCGAATACTTACAAGTTCTACATTTACATTTAGAGTTCTTAGGTCACGTAATGCTATGCGGATATTCTTAAATTCATAACTAGCTGATTTTATTTACTTGCCTAAGATTGGTTGGATTTTCAGTCTTTTGTAACTATTTGTTATAGTTAATAACATGCTGGTGAAAGTCAATTAGAGTAACGAAGTAAGGGAAAACAAAAAATGCACCCTAAGACACTCTGTTTAGTTTCGATCATTTAGCTGGTCAGCTACTCTTACAAAATGACTCAGATTTTGCATTAATTCACGCCATGAGTTCTCACCCATTTGTTGCTTTACCGTGCGTTGAACGTCATTCCAAAGAGGAATTGCGTTGGCCACGGCGTTACGACCCTTCTGAGTAGTAGTTACAATTCTTGTTCTTTGGTCTTTTCCCGATGAGATTTTGATAAACCCCTGTCTCTCTAGAACAGCTAGATTTCGGGTCAGGGTCGTTCTATCCATCCCTTGTTTCTCAGCGAAATCTGAAATTTTTATCGAGTCAGCGTTACAGATGGCATCTAATACGCCAAGTTGCGTGGACAGCAATCCGCTCGACTTGAATGCATTGTCGTAAAGTAGAGTTATTGCCCTAGCTGCCTTCCGCAATTCACCACAAGTACATGCCTCCGCAGACATTCCTTGCTTCAATATTGTATTAATATTCCGTTCCTTCAATGCTAACTAGGTTGATATACACGTATAACCAATAAAAAGGTTTACTCTAATATCAATAGGACCGAGGATTGTATTTTAATCGTGTGTAGATACACTTATATTCGTGTATATGCACTCATGTCCGCTATGCTTGAAGCAGAAGAATTCAATAAACCTGTCACGATCAGCCGTCAGGCTTGGTTAACTCTAGTTATACTTAGCAGTACACTCTTGGTAGTCTTTTTCTCAGAGACCATGCTGCTGCCGGCTATCCCTGAAATAATGAAGGACTTTAGTATTTCTTACGGGACGGCAGCTTGGATTTTCAGTGCATACCTGATTGTTGCAGCTGTTATGACTCCAATCGCCGGCAAACTGTCTGACCTCTACGGCAAGAAGAAAGTATTACTTACATTACTGGCGATATATGCAGCCGGAATAGCTGCCGGAGGTTTTGCAGATAACATCTCATTTCTGTTAGCAAGCAGGATAATCCAGGGAGTGGGCTTGGCCGCAATCCCGGCAGCCTTCAGCCTACTCAGAGATACGTTTCCGCCAGCAAAGCTAGCGATTGCTGTGGGAGTATTTGGGTCTGCGTACTCTGCGGGGTCGGTTATTGGTCTCTTGGTAGGGGCCACCATCATCCAAAGCTTTGGATGGCATTCTACTTTCCTATTCATAGTACCGTTTGCTTCCGTAGTCACTTTAATGATTACCAAATTCGTAAGAGAAAACAAAGGAAATTTGACGAGTTCTGTCAGTGTTGAGCATGGCTCAAGCAAGAAGCACGCGTCACATTCCATAGACATTAAAGGTGCCCTAGCACTTTCGGCGACAATAATTACGTTTCTCCTGGCACTAACCCTTGTGCAGACCGGCATAAACTCCAAAAGTCTACCGCTGATTAATGCTGCATTTATAGCCTCGGCGATCTCGTTGGCCATCTTTGTCCTTATAGAGAGAAGAATCGCATCTCCTTTGGTTGACTTGAGATTGCTAAAAGACAAGATTCTGCTGCCTTCTTACATCATACTGATAGCTACCGGAACTACGATGTTCATGGCGTACCCAGCTATAGTGCAGCTGATCAGGAGCCCTACACCGCTAGGATTCGGAGGAAGTCCTGTAGAGGCTGCAAATGTCCAGCTTCCATTTATGATTATGTTTTTGGTTTTTGCAAGTGTCACACCGCTTATCATAAATAAAATAGGAAGGCTAAATCCAATAATTATCGGCGCCGTAATTAGCCTAATAGGATCGATTGGGCTCCTAATGTTTCACTCAACAGAATTTGCAATATCCACTAGCTTGGCTATTATTGCATCTGGTCTATCTATGGCAATTACAGCGACGTGGAACGTCGTGGTATCCTCGTCACCCATATCGTTCGTTGGGATATCGGTAGGTGTAGGTGCTCTCTTGTTGTTCCTGGGGATGGCAATTGGCCCGGCACTTACTGGTGTGTTTTTGGAGAGCCATGAGACAATTGATGGAGTTCCAGGGTCTTATCCTTCACATGAATCATATAATCT
>DASWDL010000139.1:0-5145 GCA_036395315.1 Nitrososphaeraceae archaeon | reverse complement strand
TTTATGATAGCTCCTATCGTTGGAGCCAATGGGTCCGTAGTAGGGGTGGACTCCAATCCTTACGTTCTTGATTATTGTAAAGATATGGCCCGAAAATTCGATGTGGCTAATGTAAGGTTTTCGGAGGCAGAAGCGACAAAGTTAGATTTTGAAACGCAGACTTTCGACGCAACCTACTCTAGGTTTCTGTTTCAACATGTGCCTGAGGCAGAAAAGGCCCTTCGGGAAATGATCCGTGTGACGAGACAAGGAGGTCATATTATGGTAGAAGACTGCGATTTATTTACATGGATAGTTTATCCTGAAAATGAATCTATTTCAAAACTCTGGCATTGGTACGAGTCAATCCAGGTAGAACGGGGGACCGACCCTCAAATAGGTAGAAAGCTGTATTCAATGTTTCTAAACGAAGGGCTTGATCCCAACGTAGATGTATATTCAAAATCAGTATACTCCAATAAAGGGGCTTTCTGGAAGTCGATAACTTCAGTGCTTGATAAAATTGAAAACATGGAGCTCAAAAGTTTGATAGACGGGATAGAAGAATTTGCGAGTATTCCTAATGCAATGTTTGTATTCCCTCTAGTTTTTCGAGTTTGGTCCAAAAAATAGGGTAGAATGTGCTTTAGAATTTCCAAATAATGTGCAATTGGATAAAAAGTCAGTATTTTCTTCCGAATAATGTCCAGTTACACACTTCTGAATTCCTTAAATACGCAGACTATTTTATCTTTTTATGGATAAAACCAACGCTACTATCTTATCTTCGATAATTTTAATTATTATTCTCTTTGCTTATATAATCCCTGTTTCCCATATTTTCGCTCTAGAAGATTTTAATGGCATTAATGGGATATTATCTGAGAAAGTTCAGAATGTACTTTCGCCTGCACAAAGTTCCGATAAGAATACAGAAGATGCGGTCACCAACAATATTAAAACTGACTCTACTGACGCGGAAAAATCCGCAGCTTCGGCTTCTTCACAAAGCAGTTCTGACAAACCTCCTTCAAAAATACGCGGTTTAAGCATTAAGGCCGTAAGTAGTACCGAACTTAAGCTCAAGTGGTCCTCGAGCAAAGAATCTGACTTTAATCATTATAATGTATACAGAGGTGAAAAATCTAGCTTTTCCGTGAAAGTGGGGCAAACTGTGCCTTCAGGGACTACTGCGACGAATTCTTATTCCCTTACTAATTTGAAGCCAAATACCAAATACTATGTGAAGGTGGCGGCCGCTGATAATGCCGGAAATATTGGTCCGCTATCAAGCACAAAATCCGCCAAAACCAAGGCTAGTTCAACTGGGAGTACTAACAGTCCTCTAAAAAAGGTAACCAGTCTTAAAGTCACTTCGGCAAGCAGCAGTCAGCTTAAACTGAAGTGGAGTGCAGTTAAAGGGGCGGACCATTACAATATCTATACGAGTACCAGCAGCCGCTTTAGTGTAACCCTGGGAAGTACTACGCCTACTGGTACGTCTACTACTACTTCATATTCCTTAACCGGGTTGAAGTCATCTACTACGTACTACGTCAAGGTTGCGGCTGCTAATAGCGCCGCTATAGGTCCATTGTCTAGTACGAAATCTGGTAAAACTAAGTCAGATGGCTCAGTCGGAGGGAACGGTGATACCACACCTCCAGGTCAGGTAACCGGTCTTTCTGTTTCAACCGTTAGTTCTAGCCAGCTCAACCTTGGATGGACTAAGAACACAGCATCAGACCTTGACCACTATAACATCTATAGAGGAACTAGCAGCGGCTTTAGCGTGACTCCAGGAAGTACTACACCTACCGGTACGTCTACCACTAATTCGTATTCAAACACCGGGTTGAGTCCATCTACCAAATACTACTACAAGGTAGCTGCCGTTGACAAGGCCGGTAATGTCGGACCTCTATCGTCTGAGGGCTCTGGTACAACTGGCAGCTCTGGAAATGGGAATATGTATGACGATTTCGAAAGCGGTACTTATGTTATATCAGATGGGCAGAAATCGCCGAATGGCAAATGGCTAAACAGGTACACCAGCTACGGTCAGATGGGAGTCAAAACAGAAAACGGTAATAACATCTTCTATGAGTATCCAAAAGCATCAACCCAGAGTGGAGAAACTCATTCTAGTTTAGCCCTGTCGACCCAAAAGTTCTCGAATGCAGTAATTGAATTTGATATGAGAACAGATAAGCAGTTAAGACAGAACTCTCCCCCTAATACGTGGGAGGCAGCGTGGGTAATGTGGAGATTTGTGGATGATTTCCATCATTACTATTTTGTACTGAAGACAAACGGCATAGAATTCGGCAAGAAAGATACGAGCTGCCATTGCGAAGAGCAGGTATTCTTAAAAACTGAAAATTCACCTAAGCTTCAACTAAGTAGCTGGGCACACTTGAAAATATCAAGTATCGGAAAACACACAACAATATGGGTAAATGAAGCACAAGTAGTTGATATGGATGACCCATCTTACAGCAGTACTAGTGATATGTCAAGTGGTTCAATAGGTTTGTACAATGAAGATGCTTCTGTAGCGTTCGATAAGGTATCGATAAGTCCACAATAAACTCTCTTTTTACCTTTTAGAATTGGAATTGTAATGGGTTCTTTATGATTCATATTTTTAGGATATTAGAAGGCTAGGTAATAACTTAGAGTTCTCAAAGAGGCCCTACAACAGTCAATTGAATGCTGACAAATTCTACCTTCTTATCATGATCTAGGGATTATCTCTAAATCATTCCTAGAATATTTTATTTTTTCCCATAATGATGCAAATCATTGAAAAGAGTATACAAAATGCACGTGATCGCCTCGAACTGAGTTTGTTTACAAATCTAAAATGGAGCAAAATGGGTCACATGATTTGATATGTTAAAGAATCTTTTAAGATTTCACATTTCGTCAATGGGCTTATTGCTTCTCTTCGTGGGGAATCTGACTATGCAAAATGCATATACGACCACAAACGAGTCATGCACAATAGAAAGTAACCTATCATTCTCTTCGACCGACTCGGATGGAACCAGTAACCAATCTAACATTTTTGATGGCAATTTGACAACATACTGGACTCCACCTTCGAATACCTCTAATATTGAAGTCGATTTGGGCAAAACAGAAAGGATTTGCTTTGTCGACATCGGCTGGGGCATCGGCAAAGAATCAAACCAGTTTCAAATTTTTGCTTCCTCTGATCCCCAAACCCAGTTTAGAAATATCTATACTGGTAACAGCTCGTTAGATAATTTAGAACTAGAAAGGTATGACTTTCAAGACGTGTCTGCAAGATATCTGAAAGTTACATTCCTGTCTAACGATAAGGTATTTCCAACCGTTACTGAAATGAATGTATATGTATACAAACCTACTTCTCGAAGCTCAAGGCTACCGGAATTCCCCGTTTCTCCGATGTTCGATAATTTTGATAACAAAACTCATTCTGATAGTAAATGGAAGGTTGACTATACAGGTCATGGGTTTGCAAGGATAATAAGTGAAAAAGGTTTCGGAAGTTTCTATCGTGTGTCTCCAACAACATCCACATCTATGATGAAACACATGCTGCTTTGGTTACAACCCAGAGCAAATTCTCTAATTTTACACTGTCGGTGGATGTACGTACTGATACTCAGTTGAGGCAGAACTCGAGGCCGAATCAATGGGAAGTAGGATGGATTTTATTTAGATACACTGACACATTTCATTATTACTGGTTCTCGTTAAAACCTAATGGGGTTGAGTTAGGTAAAAAGGATTGTAATTTCTGTACTAACCCAGCCGACGGACAGGATATCTTATATACCGGACCGTTACCCTCACTGAAAATAGGTCAATGGTCTCAATGGAATATCGAAGTCATCGAAAATCACATAAAGATATCAGTTGATGGTAACAAAATTATAGATTTTGTGGATTCTAAGATGAGTGAAAGGCTTGACAGTGGCAGTATCGGGATGTACACAGAAGACGCCAAAGTCAGCTTTGATAACTTCTACTTGCGACCATACAGCTAGCTAGATTTAACTACCGAGACTTGTACTCGTTGAATTGTGCTAGGCTGCATACTGCCATAGTAACTAACCAGTAAGCCCTGACTTCAATCCTTTAATCACAATTGTGTCTTTCACATCATTTTTCAAATTTATTTGAACAATGGTATCTCCTATAGCTGAACTTCTATACTGTTGCTTGATATCAAAGTTCTGAACTGGATTCTCTTTCTTGGCGAGGAGTGAGTGGGGTGCAGATACATCGAAAATTCCGTTTAATAGGACCTTTGGAATTCTGACTTGGATAGAGTGGGATGAAATAGTCTGCCCACCATTAGCTTTCACATCGAAAGTCAAACTTGAATTTCTATCATCAAAATTCAGGTGCTCGACCCCCACATTATTAGGCATAAATTCTATGAAATGAGTGGTTTCTTCAGGCTCTTCCATATTTATCGACGTTAGCTTGTAAATATTGTAGCCTCCAAAGTATATGTCTCCGGATGGGGATTGGGCTACTGAATCTACATTATCATCATACGGGAATTGGATTGCCAGCTCATCTACTACGCTATGTGTTTTATTCAGCCCTAGAGCATAAATGAATCCTTGATTATAAGAGCCAAATATCAGCTTGTCCTTAAGCTCTCCAAATTTATTACCGCCGTAAAATATTGCTTGAGTTGGAGCAATGGTCTCCCAATAAACTCTAACTGGCTTGACTGAAGTGCTGTTGTCAAGCAGCGGGGACATAGTCGGTGGTTGAGTCGAGGGAAACCCATAATTGGCGCCTTTTTCCAAGACATTAATTTCATCATAATGAGCATCACCATTTTCAGTTACCACACCTATTCCACTTTTTTTGTCAAAAGCAATTCCAAAAATATTTCTATGTCCAATAGTGTAGACCGCTGAATTAGGGAATGGATTGTCGGAGGGAATAGTACCGTCTCGGTTTATACGGAGAACTTTCCCTATGAGGCTGGATACGTTTTGTGGAAGAACCACAGAATTAGCATGGCCGCTAGAGACGTATAATTTATCATCAGGCCCAAAGGCTAAGGCTCCTCCCGCAAATTCTCCTTCAGGACTTGCTGGAATTTTGTCCAAAAGTACTTTCTCCTCTGTTGCTTTGTTATTTGATTCTGTA
>DASWDL010000138.1:0-9025 GCA_036395315.1 Nitrososphaeraceae archaeon | reverse complement strand
TCATATCCCATTTCTAATGTGTGAACGGAAAGCAACGGAAAGAAGAGCTTTCCCCATTCATTAAGTATTTCCTTTCTTTTTTTTGTGGGAATCCCATTATGAATTAGTCTTGCCTGTATTCCATTTGAGCCTAGCATTCTTTCCAATTGCTTAATTGAACTAATCGTCTCGCTGAAAATCATAATTGGTTCAGACGGATGTTGCTTCACTATCCTTATGACTTCATGTAGCTTATTTATGGCACAGCTAAGTAATTCCTTTCTTCTTCTAACATTTTCGAACCAAAGTTTTGCCAATCTAGCTCTATAGCCCCCCTTAGATAAAATTACTGAAATTCTCGATGGGTTAGATTGACCTAGTTTTAGTGATAACTCACGAATCTGTCTACTTGTATCCGTATATACTGTCTGTTCTTCCATAGAGAAACTTACCATTATAGGGATTACCTCAGGCCTGGCTAATCTTCCGTCAGTTACAGCCTCACGAATCATATACTTTTTTACTGGTGGAGCGAGGGTCAATATGGTACTATATTTTGGATCTTTTTCATCAATGGTGGCTGTTAAGCCCAATATCCCTCGATCGGGATCTTCTTCTATCACTGAGAAGATCTTGTTAAATTCAATTGCTGTTTCACTGATTAAGTGAATTTCATCTAGGATTACCAAATTTGAACTCCGGATTAGATCCAGATTATTTATTACACTTTGATAGGTGCTAATGGTGATCTCCCGTATCTCTTTTCGCTCACCAAAATACACACCCACTTCTCCGGCTGGTAATCCATATTTAATTAATCGTTCTAAATTTTGCGTTAGGAGTACTATCCGTGGAACAAGATACAATATTTTGAATTGTCTCTCAGAGATTATTGTTCCAGAACCAGATTGAAATGATGTGTGTTTAGCTGTAGAATGAACAATTTCTGCCATTCTTCTTGCACATTCAAAGGCAATTTCTGTTTTTCCAGTGCCAGTACTAAAAATGACAGAGCCCTTATACTTGTTTGCTAACCACGCCTCTACTGCACTTAGCTGATCGTCCATTAGTCGAAAGGGAAACCGTAAATAGGAAATTGCCGGCAACATCGTAAAAAGATGGAGTAATTAACTAAAAGCTTTTGGTTCCATTACTTAAAGCCACCACTCCCCAATTGATTTGAATTAGGTTTATTTTTTTCCTGTTGGTGATCCGTCTGAAATATTGATTATCTATTCCAATTGCAGAATGATTACTTAGTTGATTTAAATAAAACGCCTCTAAATCAAGTACCGATGGGCCGTAAGCCAGTCCTTTGGGTTGACAATAATTCTGACTCAATAAGAGCTGTTCAATTGTTGAATGAAAACGGTATTGAATATGTAGACCATAACATAAGCGAATTTGAAGATAGTTGTTGTGGTGGACCCCATACAACTAAAGCGCCAGTTTTATTTGCTTTTGAAGGTATTTTTAGAGATCTGGATGGAATACTAAACTATATTTCAGAGATAAGACAAAAGCGTTCTGAACCAAGCGAGAGTGCGTATTGGTAATTTAGTTATAGATCTTACATCAAGATATTTACGAAAGTCTTTTTTTGCCAAACCACTATTCTTGGCTAAAATTGCCATTGGATTATTAGAACCCACTATTTTTTAGTTGTGAAAGGCCGCGAAATATCTTATATAATGTATTGGCATACCGAAAATTAAATAATGTTATCTATCGCTCAGAGAAAGGCTATATATCAAAAATTCCCTAGGTAAGACACAGAATCATGAGTTTTATTTGTGACTCACTAATAATACTAGCAATTACTAGTACAAGTTATAACTGACAAAAGAAAGTATGCCTAATGTCAGCAATATATTCAGTTAAGCAGGTTAATTTAATTTAAGTATAACTGATTTTGATAATATTCCTCAATAATTCATATTTAATTTTGTGCCCTAACAGATTATCAATGCGTATCACTTTGGTGAATCATGCAAGGCTGTTACTATTTCAAATATTTGGCTTAATTTTCATTTTGGTAAGCTTGGTCAATCCTCTTAACCATGTAAATGCAACAGATATTGAAGGCAATGATCATGATAACGTACTTTCCGGAACGATGGGTTCAGATAATATATCTGGAAAAGGTGGAACCGATAAGTTGTTTGGAACCGGAGGTAAAGATACGATAAGTGGTGGTAGTGGCGATGATTTTATACAGGGCGATTTAGGCAACGATACCCTTAATGGCAATTCAGGAAATGATACTGTTCAAGGCGGTGCAGGAAGTGATATAATTAATGGCGATGACGGAAATGATCTTCTAATAGCTAGCTTTGTTAATAGCTCCATGTCGATCCGAGACTTTGCCCCAGACATAATTGCGTGTGGTACAGGTAATGACACTGCATTCATTAACGTGTCTGATAATGATACTGCATCTTCTGATTGCGAAACTGTGATTAACTCGCCTTAAAGGCTACAAGTAGACCAATGACTTTCTAGGCGAATTTTTGGGAATCAAGCATCTTCCGACGTAGGCTCACATTAAATTAACAAGATGGCACTTTTCACCAAGGAAACCATTATATTTGCAAAATAAAGTCCTACCAAAAATGGTTGTCATTTGGAATAAAGCATTGAATTGCTGTAAGACGATATATAATATGACTTCTGAAGATCAAGGATCTATAGCATTCTACAAGAATGACTCTATTGATGAGGATTCAGAAAAAGGTGAAGATGGAGAAGGATATTATTTTGTAAATGAAGAAAAGGGAATTCCAGTCGGCAACAAATTGGTATTCTGTCCTTATTGTGGGATGCAAATAAAAGCTTTGTAAGTTTTAAGGACTTGGTTTTGTTCATAGTATAGACGATATCAGGTAACAACACTCTAGCTAACAATTAGTCTACATTAGAACCAGTTATCCAATATAATCTGATCCAATTATGAACAAAGCCAACATTGTACATAAAAGGAATTTCTATTGTAGGTTATCTCAAATGTAATCGGATTAATAGTAAAGTTTATGTTAACATCATCTAATATGAGTTAAATGGCACCGGTTCCTGATTATGTTTCATCATCACGAAAAATAATGTGGTTCAGCCCATCAAGCTGTTGGCATATAATTCGAGGGACAGTTGAATCAATGACCCTGTATTTTGTCAAACTACTTTTTTATACAATACACCAATTTGAACTCGGGAGGTTTCTCAGCAGATGAAAGCAGCCCAAGTGATGAAGCCTAAAACGCCGTTAGGAATAAAGGAATTGCCTAACCCTCTTCCCCAGGGTAAACAGGTACTTGTCCGGGTCCACTCTTCTGGCGTATGTCATAGTGATATTCACATTTGGGAAGGGGGTTACGAAGGAGCTAAAGGTCAGATTATGAGTGTTGAAGATCGGGGAGTTAAATTTCCATTAACTATGGGTCATGAAATCGCAGGAATAATCGAAGACTTTGGAAGCGACGTAACTGAATTTAAGAAGGGACAGCGAGTACTTGTTTATCCCTGGATAGGTGATGGTGTTTGTCCAGCCTGCCAAATTGGCGAAGAGAATCTGTGCGATCACCCAAAGTCACTGGGTGTATTTCAGAATGGAGGATATGCTGACAAAGTTCTAGTCCCCAATGAAAAATATTTGATAGATATTGCTAATCTTGAATTTGATTCAGTATCATCTCTCGCTTGTTCAGGCCTTACCGCCTTTACTGCCATCAAGAACGCTGATACTTCTCCAAAACAAACATTGGTAATTACTGGCATAGGAGGCTTGGGTCTCATGGCAGTACAAATAGCTAGAGCATTATTGAACCCAAAGATTATAGCAGTTGACATTGATGATAAACGACTAGAGCAGGCGAAAAAACTCGGTGCAGATTATACCGTTAATTCCAAGAATGGGGACGCAGTGAAACAGGTAAAGGACCTTACCAGTGGCCTTGGGACCGACGCCGTAGTCGATTTTGTGAACGGCCCAAAGACGGTTGCACCAGGCATAGATATGCTTAGAAAGAGAGGCAAACTCGTACTGATTGGTCTCTTTGGTGGTTCTATAGAACTCAATCTACCGTTAGTGCCGCTTAGAGCCATGCATATCCTTGGCTCTTATACCGGTAGACTTGCTGATCTAGCTGACTTGGTTGCTCTCGCAAAGAGGGGAATAATAAAACCAATTGTTTCACGGAAGTATTCGTTAGATCAGGCAAACGTAGCACTGCAGGAGTTAAAGGCAGGGAAGATAATTGGTAGGGCTGTATTAAATCCTTAACTACTAAGCCGCCAAAAACTGATATCGATCATTATTTTCAAATTTAAACCTATAATTTTCATGACTTAGAATCTTTTCCTGCAGTTAATGTCTCAAAAAATCTCATCAGTGCGGCATGAAAATTAGCGAAAATAAGCTCCCCTGTACTTTTATTAGTTATATTTTTACATCTTGCAATTTTGACAAGTAGAAACATTAGAATTTGCATTCAGACTATTTATACTAATATACCAACACATCCGTTAAAATAATGAATTAGAATGTGGTTTGAAATTCTTGCAATATGGGGCTGCGTTCCAGAGCTTTCGAAAGATTGTATAGATATGACTAATACATCCAGCACATACCTCAGCATCCTTATAGGAGCCGTAATTGGTGCTGTTGTTAGCTGGTGGATTTACAACAGGCAAAAGAAAACTGCAGAGAAGCAAGATGATACATTGAAGCGCGTAAAAGAATTGGAAGAAAGTCATGATAAAGTCTTGAAATCAATTCAAGAGTTCCAAAATCACCACGAGAAAATACTAGCCAATATTCTTAATTTGGAAAATAAAATAGATACTGTAATTGAGGGTCGTAAGTAAATCTGGGCCAGATTAAACCGTGATTACCTTGATCAGAATCAAATTTCGTGGATAAGCTCCTTCAAATTCCTCTTTGGTTTTGGTTGTAACATCTTTTTTGGATATCCGATGCACAAAATTGATGAGGGGGTAAGATCAGTATTTAATGCTTCCATTACCATCAATTCATCAATCATGCCTATCCAAATCGAACTTAAGCCTAGTGAGTGTGCGGCTAACTGTGAGTACGCCGCTGCAAGAGTAGAGTCCTGTTGTGAGAACTTCTTGATTATATGTTCTGGGAAATTCATCTTTACTCTTTCAGGGTTCATACAAAATACTAATACTATTGGCGCATCAACATATGGCTGATTATTTGCTGCTTCTACAAGCTTCTTTTTTACATCATCATTTTTAACGTGATAAATTTCAAAACCTTGAAATCCCCCCGCTGTAGGTGCAGTATCAGCTGCAGCAAAAATCATTTCTAATTTCCAATCCTCGACGGTTCTATCCTCAAACTTTCTCTGCGATCTTCTATTGAGCATTACATTGAAAATATTGGTTTGCAAAACTTCTTCCGCTTCGAAGTAGTCTTTAACTTGACTCTCTTCCTTAGGATAAAGTAATGCTTCTTTCCCAGAACCGCTAAACATCCTAGAGAAGATATCGTTTGGATAGGACATGAGACCCTTATGATGTTTGCAATAATAAAATTGTATTTGTATTGAACGAATGAAATCTAGGAAATGAAATTTTTACTCAAGGTTTACTATAACATTCATCAAATGTAAAACAGTACGAGTCGAGCTTGAAAAAGACGATAATAAGCCGTTACCCGATTAAGTTGCATAAAGTACACATTACAGTGAATATCTCCAACTTGTCACTAGGGACCACTACTTACAATTGTGTTATAAAATCAAGTTATAAATTTGATTCAGTTAGACTATTAAATAAAATAAAAAGGAAGGTAGTCTTCAATTTGTTTAGATGTCGGATTGGACAAACTTAATGTCTCCTAGTGTATAGACCGCTGTTATTATGGTATAGGCGCTTAGTCCAATGGGCTTCCAAACACTGAAGCATTTATGAATGTAGAATCTCTCACATTCGCATTTTGTTGCAGACAGAGCAATTCATTCAAATTGTCGTTATGACTGCTGTGGTCCTTGTTCTTGTTCTCTATTTCGCATTCATTCTTTGCCTTTATTTTCTGCGTATTATGGGTGGAATTGCAATTGTTATCTCCATTGTCTTCACAGTGTTTCTTTGATGCAAATACCGGTGTGGCAAGAGTGAGGGTCGTTGCAGTAAGTGCTGTCAACATTCCTATAGCGAGGATTGCGAACAATCCTATATTTGTCTTGTTCATAGTTTCTTATCGACAAGTCCTACAAAACAAAGTATAACTACAGTGTGAAAGACGAATGTCTAACAAAAAAAGAGATACATGTACACTTAGTTCAATCCGAATGCACGAATAGAATATTATTCAAAATTTTCATGGTGATTATGGATTGACAAGGGCGATAGTTAGGTGAATATTGAATTATTGCGTCTAGTAATAGTCTTAATCACGCAATGAGAAAATCAATACTAATAGTTAAATCGATTTACAAATTACATACGTTGTAGATGCCATATTATTTCCGGCCTCATTTCATCCCATCACAATCCTGCAAATCCCGTTGAAAAAAAGGATTTGTTTTCCAAAACGTCTGAAAATTTAACTTGGAAATAGGAGAGTTGAGCCTTCTAACTCTAGAATTGGTATGTATATACTATGAGTATCATTCCCTATTTTGTCCATAAATTGATATTCACCGGTCAGTTGCTTCAATTCGACGAATTTCTTCGTAGGTTTATCTTTTTCGATAATATAATGAACCACTGCGCCGCCCAACGCCCCTGTTTCAATGAAGAGTATCTCGTCATTCTTATATTTTATATGATACAGCATTGGCGTAAGGCCTAAGGCAGACTGAGTTGAAAATAAAATTACCTTAAGCATATCTTCCAATGTCTTGTATCTGAAGTATGTTATTTGGGATTCAAGTTCTCCTTTATCCATTAACAAGTTGACATGTACCCTATAATTTCTTCTTATCGCCAAGAATTATAGATCTTTAGCTTGAATGTCTTTTTCCTAGAGGGTACTTTTTGTACTGAGAATGATATGGAAGGCTGCATTTTGTTGAATTCAAAAATAAAAAGGACGAAATAGCAATATTAGGAAGATGCAAAAAATATAATTTATCCGTAGCTAATATTCATTAGAACGCCATTAGAACCCTTTTCAGACTATAGTTGGGCAAAAGAATTACAGGTTAGTATCGCCAAAAAGATAATAACAGAAGATTATATTCAAAAAAAAATTGAATACGTTTGTGGAGTAGATGTAAGTTACAAGAACAATATTGCATATGCTGCAGCGGTAATTTTGAGTTACAACCTGGAACTAATTGAATCAATTTACACCAAATCAACTGTAAAATTTCCTTACATACCTGGACTATTCATGCTAAGGGAGTCTGTGCCAATTCTTAATACCCTAAGAGCACTTAAGTGCCCCTTCGATGTATTATTGGTGGATGGACATGGAGTACTCCATCCAAGAAGATGTGGGTTAGCAAGCTATGTGGGTTTTGTCAGTGGAAAACCCACAATTGGAGTCGCAAAAAATCTATTTCTAGGTACAACTATAGTTAATGAGTTCATTGAATATGATGGTGACATCCTGGGTTATAGGGTTCACAAGAAATTAAGAAAAGATATCTTCGTGAGTGTAGGACATTCCATCAGTCTCGGCACAGCGGTAGATGTCGTAACTAAGTTAACCAAAATTGATGAACGGATTCCAGAACCTTTGCGGCTTGCAGATATCAGTTCAAAAAGCATTTTACTAAATAATGGCCACTTAAAATAACTATCCATTTCTTCACTCTTTTCTAATACGGTTAGTTAGGAACAGCGTCTCTTAAAGATGCAAATTTAATATTATCCTTGGAAAATATTTCTTAACTCTGGTTTTATGCTTTTATTTGTCCTGCGATATATTTTATTCAAGGCCTAGGTTCAAAATCAATCATAGCATTGAACGAACGGCTACCAGCAACCTAGTATGATCAGGAAAAATATTGTCGCAATACATAATATAGAGGGTAGACCATAAATAGTATAGGTAATAATTGAGCTCCTCGGCTAACTTTTCACGCCCTTTGATGATTTATGATGATACTTGCCTATCATGCCAAAGGTTCGCGAGAATTGCAAGTATAATTTCCAGGCGATGGATAAGAATAGTAGGCCATTATTATTCAGAGGAGGCAATACGCACAAAGAAGGCAATTTTTCCTAAGGATTATGAATCAACCAAGATGTTTTGGATAATTAACTCTAATGGTGCATTCGGTGGTCGAGCTGGATTAGTGCCGCTCATCAAAGAAATTATTGTTGGTTTATTCATACATAATGAGTATAGACACGAGCACAATGAATTCAATCTCATGCATTCGGAGACTAGCAAAAATAAATGCGCCATTAATACATCCTCATGCCGATCTATTAAGGGCACAATTGCTCGTGTTATAAATTTATTGAAGTCCGGCGCAATATTGCCGATCGACAAACAGAAATAGTAGAATAAGGTAGAGGTGTACTACAAATTAAGATACCACAAAATGGTAAGCCCCTTTATCAATGAGTAAACGACAAAAAGCCTTGAAAATCTAGAAGTGAATACCAAATAAGAAAGATCAATAAGCAAGGCGTGGTAGCTCGAACTTGACGAGTAGTTACTAATAAATTCAACTTAAGTAGAGTACCCCCAAATGCTTATTAACATTAATTATATGCTGACGATAATAAGTGCACTACTATTTCTTGGAGGTGTGTCTACCTTCAGCGATCTACCAGCTTCAGCTCTTAACTCTCCAGACATCACATCTAACGATTCCACTAGTAATGATACTTTCATTGCCCAGAAAACCGAGATGTCAAATCCTGCATCTCCAGCAGTTACTCCACAAGGTAAAATACCACATCAAATTGTATTTGGTCTTCCTCTACGTGACGATGGTAAGATATGGACAGGGGTTATTACATTTAATGCTAGCAAGCCAATAGAAATTGAAGTCCTTCATGATTATTACCCTAAGATAGTACCCGACCTACAACACGGAGAACCATATCACGCAACTTTACC
>DASWDL010000137.1:0-2463 GCA_036395315.1 Nitrososphaeraceae archaeon | reverse complement strand
TACGCTATCAAATGCATCTCTATAGTATTGATAAAATTCTCTTGCCGTGAATCAGGATTTGATTGCGATTACATTATTGAAGGAGAAACAGAAGACGAAATATTGACCGCAGGTGCTGAACATGTGATCAAGGTTCACGGGTTGAAGGCTGAAGACATACATTTTGAAGATATTGCATGCAATTTCTTGTGCCAGACAATGAGTAAATTAAAATATGGATCGGAAAATGCAATGCAGCCGAGCTAAACGTTTAAGATTGTCAGTATCTCTCGAAACGGTAATACAGGAATTTAAAACAAAGTTATGATCAATGATTATGGGTCTTGTAAATTAAGTCAATTAAGGAAATAACTATATGTCGAATTTACTTCTAGAACGAGAACCGAGTTAACCGATTAACGCTCCGGGCTTGTTTACTTCGATTAAAAATCTGTGAATAAAAATTGTGATTTATGTTTATGTCTAGTTTGACCTCAAATTCATCTGGTGTTTGTAATCGAAGAGGAATCCAAACCAATCATCACTGAGCAGTCCTAAGATTATTAACTACTTGGTTTGTCTTCGTTTCTCCTTCTTTTATTAAATCTAATATAGTTTCAGGCGAAAAATCTGCATTCTCGTAAATAGAATGAAAAAGCTCTTCCCGTGATATGTAATAGATTTGTTTTATTTCCGCCCCTGTTTCAAGTTTATACTTCTTATACTTGTTGCGGATTTTTTCCAGCTTTCCTTTATCAACTTTACTCTTATCAAGACTATTTTCGACCATCTGGTATAACTCGTCAATGTAACGCAGGTATCCTGTTATCACTTTGGACATTTTTATGGTACTCAGACTTTTATCACAGAAAATTATATCTCTAGTTCTATGATAGACTTCAGGCAAGCTATCAGGTAAAGTGCCTATCTTTCTTGGATAATTTTCTACCAAAAAAATTCGTTTGTCATTTACTGGAGAAGCCTCTATGACCTCCCTAAGTGGAGTATTGCTAAGCAAACCACCATCCCATGCGTAAACCCCTTCCTTTACTTCTACCCATGGGAAGTTATAAATCGGATAGCCACTAGTTGCGAGAATATGTTTGGCTGTTATCTGTTCAGTCGCACTATCGAATATCAGAGGCTCTGATGTCAGAACATTTACAGCAGTCATGATCAAACGTGAGTTAGGATTTCCATCAGGCTTTAATTTACTATAATCAATATATTTTTCTAAAGTTTTAGCTAACGGAGAGTGATCGTAAAGGTATGTCCATTTCGTCGGTTCAAAATATTCTGGATCTGTGAAAGCATATTCTGTTCTCCACCGGGGCTTGAACATCTTATCATTTCCAAAAATTGCAGAGCTCAGAAAAGACCTTAAGGACTTGTTTCTAAATTGCTCCGCCTTTAATATCAATTCATTTAGGTTGGGTTCATTTGTCCGAGAGTGAAGGTAATAATTAGCAATTAGTCGTTCTATGTGGGAGTATGAGGAGGGAGAAACTTTATCCAAGTCTATATAATTGTCAGTTAGTTCCAACCAAAATTCTTCTAAAAGTTGTTCTGGACGTTTCTCGTCCTTGCTCCCCGCTATTACAGCTGCATTTACTCCACCTATTGAGGTGCCGGCAACGATATCGATCTTCACATTTTTTTGTGCCAAAGCCTTGAATACGCCGCAACCAAAAGCTCCTAGGGAGCCACCACCTTGCAGTATCAGCACATTCTCAACTATCTTTTTCTCGCTTGAATAAAGCGGAGGCCTATCGGTAAGCTGGATATCGTTTCCAGTAACATCGGTTTGGGGCTCGTCCATATTGACGGGGGACCTAATACTTTTCGCGGTATTCAAGATTTTTCTTTCACCATTGCGTATGCTAAGATAGTTATTCTACATGATGGTTATGAATTAATTGATCGTAGAATCTAACTGATTTTATATTGACAAATTCTAACATTCCATACCTTGAGAGCTCTCTACCAAATCCACTATGTTTAATACCACCGAATGGAACTCTTGGGTCGGAGACAACCACATTATTCACGGTTACGATACCTGATTCCACGAGCATCGCGAGCTTTTCAGCCTTTTCTAGATCTTTAGTCCATATACTTGCTCCAAGTCCATATTTAGAATCATTGGCAATTTTCATAGCATGTTTTTCATCTTCAACAACAATCACTGGAGCAATAGGACCGAACACCTCTTCACTCGCTATTTTCATGGTTGGAGCAACATTCTTAATAATCGTTGGTCTGTAAAAGAACCCTCTACTTTTAAGTCGTTCGCCACCAGTAACGAGCTCTGCCCCTTGCTTTACAGACTCATTCACCAATGAGTCCAAATTCTTCAGACTTTCGCCGTTTACGAGTGGACCTATATCCGTGTCTTCTGAAAGAGGATCACCTACCTTCAGTTTTTCGGTGTTTTGAGCAAATTCTTCAATAAATTCATTAGCGAATTTTTTTGCAACGATAAAT
>DASWDL010000136.1:0-3613 GCA_036395315.1 Nitrososphaeraceae archaeon | reverse complement strand
TATTCAGAACCTCCCATTTTCTCTAAGTCGAATATAAACACAAGTAAGATTTTCTGAATTGATTTGAAAATTAAAAAGACTAACACAGTTGTACATATATCGCTTATCGTAGTATGATGCCCTAAGGAATTGTATTTCTTGTAATGAAAAGTCCTTCGTGTCGAGTTGACAATACTGATTAAAGCATTAATATCTCCCAATTCGCGGTCATACGATTAAAAGACGTTCTTGTCGTTAAGAAATAAATGAGCAGAAATTACTTTTGATTTTATGTGACGAACCCGTTATGCTGCAGAAGCTATAAGCTATATGCTGAAAACTTTATTTGTTAAGTTATTTTAGTCCCTTACCATAGACTTGATCGAAAGGAAATATTCTAGACTATTAAGCACAAAGGAAATCGAGGAAATTTTAGATAATGAATCACTTTTCATCAGCCCTTTACTTGAAGACCGTCAATATATTGGGCCAATGGGAATCGACTTGAGACTAGATGGATATTTCCTGGAAATTACTCATACCGGTAAGGGAATTGTTGATCCATTTGAGAAATATGCATCGGAGGAGTCAACTAAATTGGTTGAAGTCGAATTATTTGGTGGTTACTATACACTTCAACCTGGAAAGTTTGTTTTGGGACAGACATTCGAATATATTCATTTACCCAAGAATGTCTTTGCAATTTTAGATGGAAGGAGTTCACTAGGACGCCTTGGAATCGTTGTACATTCTACGGCCATGTCAGTAGATCCGGGGTGGGGAGGCCATTTGACATTCGAACTACTCAACAACGGAGAGATGCCGGTGAAGTTACATCCATTAGTCAGGGTAGCGCGGCTTATATTATTTGAGACTTCTGATACCGAATCGGGTAAGGAACGAAAACATGGAGGAAAATATAATGCACAAGTTAAACCTAGACCAAGCAAGGTTTATGATGATCCAGATATAGCAAGTCTTCAAGAAATTAATAAAATCATAAAGTCCGTTAATAATGATAGAATCAACGATTGCTTTCCAAAAAAGGACGTAAATTAATTGGGTGCCCCCCGGAACTAGAAATCTGCAACTTTATTTTCTTGTAGATTTTGTCTGTCTGGGATAGTCTAATCATATCTATTAGAAATTCCCTAAATTCAAAACCTTTGCTGAGATTCTCCTCGACATAGCATGCTGCATTTAAAATATCTCTGGGATCAACGGGTTTTCCCTTGATAGTTACACAAGGCTTATTTTCGTTTAATCGCTTAGTTAATATTCGGATAGTTTCTTTTCTTGCTGGCGTACAAACATATTCCATTTGTCTTTGTTGCATAACACTTCGTATTTCTTTCCTTACATCTTCCCATGCATGCGGCTCAAATCTTTCGTCAAATGAGGATGGTAATTTTATATCTTTAATATAGTCTCTAATTCTAATTGAATCGTCAGTCCAATCTAATCGCTCTAATTCGGACGCAATGATATTCAAACGATACTTCCAAGGAGGATGTGAATCAAAAATCTGTTCTGAAGGAACAAGAAAGTTTTCTATTAGTCGCAAGCCATAGATTGGGCCAAATCCGATAGATGCAATTATATCGCAAGCACCCTCCAAACACCATTTGGGCTCCTTCTTATCGAGCACTGGGGTAGTTGATATAGGATGTTCATAAGGGGTCGAATAGTTAAGAGGACGTATTTGTGGATATTTTGACTCGACAATCCTAAGTGATTCTTTCTCTAGAATATGGGCTACCTCGTGCCCGATTAGAACCCAGTCCAACGGGTTGTCAATCATTGAGGGATTTAGGCAAATTAAGTGCAATCGCATATCATTCAGATATTCCCGAGCATCAGAAAACGTTATGAGGTGTTGTCTAGCCGTATCCTTGAATAATTCATAACTACTAGGTGTGTCCGCAGATAATTCAGATTTGATTAGATACGGTATATTTTTATCGAATGTCATAGTAACAAACATCTCATCTGCAAAAAAATGAAGGTTTTTGGGGATCCTCGAAGTCCCTCTAGCAACATCTAACATTATGTGATAATACTCAGCCAGTTCAACCTTGGCAATCTCTAGAATTCTGACAAGCGAGTCCACCTCTTTGATCTCTTTTGATTGATTTTTTAATATCAGAATAGAAGATTGTATTTTACCCTCTAGTTTCTTGCAAAGGTCGCCAAAGTATGGAGCGTATGTGCCAGTAATACGCGCTTGGGGTAAAATTTTTTCAGTAAAATTAACATAATCACGATATACTGATTCGATCCTTTCTATTCCACGGTCGCTATAGTTGCTCAACCGGAGACCTTTGGCCTACATATAATTTTTCGGTAACAATTTGCCTCAATTTATTAAAATCGTCAATGACAGTTCTTAAAGTGCGGATTCTTTCTTCCAGATCATATATTGATTCACCCTTTTCTGCTCGTTCAATAGTGTCTTCTATGCTTTTCCAATAACTGATAGAATTCTTAGTTTCCTGTTCGTTGAGATATTCGGCAATCTTCCGCATGACAAAAGGAGCTCCATCACTTTTCTCTAGAGTAGAAATAAAATCATCAATAAATCTCTTGCATTCATGGATGGAAGGTCTCAGAACGGACGGGTCTGGAGTGTTTCGATATAATTCCATCGATAAGAGACATTCTGCTAGATAACCTGTACCCATACTTGTGGTGCTCAGATACATCCTTCTATCCCCAACAGTCTCCGTCATATCTAGACCCATGAGAAAGCTTCATCTATAAAATATTTATGGTTTATTGGCTTAGTTTCTTTACTGTCGACATAACTTTGTTCATTTTTGGCCTTTGCAGTAATGCTATAGGGTTTACTATTTCATCATATTACCAATATGTAGATATTGGAACTAGATAAATGATATACGTTTTTGTTACATGTATATAAATTTGGAAATCCTATTAAGCAATAACCTGCGGAGTAAATAATAGAATTCCTTATTCATGGGCAACACTTTATTTGTCTTAGATCTGCAGGCAGACAATGAACCGACTACTTTTTCAGGGAATTTTTTAGAATTAAGTCTTAGGTTGCTGGCCCAAATTGATATTTGACCTTCTGATTTTAAACCCACTAATACAATCTTCCGGGATGAAAAAATAAGACAAACTGAATCATCAAAATTTTTTAGTAAAGTGCCGGGAAACTGATTAAGTTCGTAAATTATTCATGCTGACCCTTTGGCCAGGGTCATCTACTAATCAGATTTGTAAATTAGTTATCCTCTGGCCTTATATTTCAATAATGTATTGCAGCTAATTAGAAGCAATTCCCCTGTCAGTATCTAATCATCATGGTTTCACATGCTTTGCCGTCCTGAGTCAGTATTATCAACTGTTCAGGAAACAATACTTGTTTGAATAACAGTTCTATTAACTAGTTTTAACAAGGAAAAAACAAGCCTTAAGCGAGACATATCTTATATGAAATAATTGATTGATTAAATAAGCTTGTATTCTTTCAAACTCCATTTGTTCAGTGGGTAACTTCAGATTCGGATGGAAATATATGGATTGCAGAACAAAGAGGTCATGCTCTGGGTATGATTACTAGTAAAGTTAGCACAGCGCCTCTACCATCCTCAATGAGACAATCATTCCC
>DASWDL010000135.1:0-2090 GCA_036395315.1 Nitrososphaeraceae archaeon | reverse complement strand
ACGTGTTCGGCATATACTCCACGTATTACTTCCTGACAGCATTGAGCATATTTGACTTTCTCCTTGCTGTAATCGTAGCAACCTTACAGTAAAGTCTTTTGGACTGCAGCGATTCGTTAAAATGCTCGTAAAATATCGGTTTTTTCTTTCCCACATTCACTACATTTTGCTATATTCCCGACCTCACTCATTTCAATTTATTCGAAGAGGAGAAGGTAATAAGGTTATTACGTGTGTTGCAATTTATACAAATAACGATTCTCTGAAAAAATCTGGTTGACCAACTGGCGGTATGTCGCTATGTTATCTAATCGTTGAAAGAAAGTTGCTGTCGTACTCTTCCACCATAAATTCAGTGAAGCATATGTTACAAAATATGGTGTCTGCGACTAGACGTTGTTCCATTATCATGTCGGCTGCATTGTATGGTTTTTGACATAAAAGACAAGTACTCATACTATTATAACGTCATCCAACTATCTAAGGGTGTGTACACAACATTATTCCGTCATTATGAAATCTTTAGTCCTGGAACGAAGACAAAGACCAATTTTTTGAACTAATTCCGGTAGTTAGTATAGAATTGAAGTCAGATATTAGTATCAAATACCTCTGAATTTATCAGTTTTTTATTAAAATCTATCTATAAAACATTAAGAACATAGGCTGATAGTGACATTCACACAAACACTTACCATCCATATAGCCTTTAAGTCTATAATGTTTTAAAGTGCATTATTTTACCACGACATATTTGAGTCGGTGTGCCCAGACGATTCCAAAAGATGAAATACCGGCCTACGGATGTAGTCAGTACAATAATGGATCAGGATACTTTGTTGGCAGTTTTTACACTGCGAAATAGCCGTTAAGTTATGATGATACTATCTTTCTCTTCGCATTCATTAAGTCTAGCTTGAAGAAAATAACTTCGTCTCAATCTCTAACCAATGTATTACTAATGAAGCGTGTAAGACTCTTGAATAACGTATCTCTAAATCTGGTCAGATCACAAGACCGCGGACCTACATCCGATGATCAACCAGCTGAGGGATATCCCCCAGCTAAATGTCCTTTACTGTGGAGTCCGTCACTACTATGAAAATCCATTGACTCCAGGTACCTACCGGACCTCCAAGAGCCGGCCGAGGCTAAAAAATATAACTCAATCCCCCGCATGTATCTTGACAAATGACATATCATGGCCACGACGTATCTCCCATGTTCATGGTCTCAAGTTCTTTATTCAATTGGTTCCGAATTTGAAACACTTGTAAGCCTTTGGCCGTAGTCGTGTATCTCCTTCCAAGTGTTGCATGCTCAATCAGGCCTTGCTGTGTTAACAATA
Source organism: Nitrososphaeraceae archaeon (assembly GCA_036395315.1). GTDB lineage: Archaea > Thermoproteota > Nitrososphaeria > Nitrososphaerales > Nitrososphaeraceae > TA-21. Next base: position 742 of record DASWDL010000135.1, on the reverse strand, counting down.
TTAGATATTCATCCATTTGTGAACATGATACAAAAGCGTTGTACATAATCTGTTTCCTAGTTGCTCCACCTGTTGCCGCTTCAAGAATCAATGCGATAATCTCGGATCTGCACAGATTTTTGTGGCAGCTTTAAGACATAATTCTCGGAAACAATTTATTTTTCTCCGCCGATTCGTGGTTTCTGTTTTACACACTAGGATTGGATTGATTACCAGTCAATTCTATGTAAACAAATCTGTAAGTAAAATCGTTTTTGCCCATTGACGGTAGCATAGTATCAAATACTATGTTGGATAATTATTGATATGGCAGAAGAAGCAGAAGATGCGTTTGATAAGTTAAAGGCGGGTACTAAAGCTGTCGCAAAGAAGGTAACAGATCCAAGTAAGGATCTGGGTGACGAATATGGTAAAGAGAAAGGCAAGGAAAGAGCTAGTAATTTTGAGCAGACAGATGAATCAGGTGCTAAAGATCCCATGTCACCAGAAAAGATAGCGTCTCATGAACCAACAGCAGTTAAGCGAGACAAAAATCAAGGAACGTCAGGCGAACCAGTTTAAAGCCCGCATCTGTTTTTTTAATGTAACCATCAAGTTGCAGACAGTATAATTATTACTCCTGCATTTTTTTATTAATCATTATAAATTATAAAAACTAAAAATTTGATTGGATGGAAGAGGGTATAGAATCAGGAGAAATAAAGATTCTGGAAAATCCTGAAGAAATACAACAACTATACCT
>DASWDL010000134.1:0-1860 GCA_036395315.1 Nitrososphaeraceae archaeon | reverse complement strand
CAGAGGTGCACGTCAGCATAATTTAAAAAATATAGATCTTGAAATTCCGAAAAATAAATTAGTTGTTATAACGGGACTTTCGGGATCTGGTAAATCTACTCTTGCATTTGACACCATTTATGCCGAAGGTCAAAGACGTTACGTTGAGTCCTTATCAGCCTATGCAAGACAATTCTTGGAGTTAATGGATAAACCAGATGTTGACACCATCGACGGATTGTCACCAGCAATATCCATCCAACAGAAAACCACAAGTAAAAATCCCAGGTCGACTGTGGGTACAGTTACAGAAATATATGATTATCTTAGACTCCTCTATGCTAGAATTGGGACGCCTTTTTGTCCAAAATGTCATCGAAAAATTACCAGTCAATCTTCGGAGTTGATCACCGATTCGGTATTAAAATCTGCCAATCAAAGAGACACATTGATATTAGCTCCAATCATTCAGGGGAAAAAAGGAACATATGAAAAATTATTTGCTCAACTGAAACAGGATGGCTTTTCTAGGATCAGATTAGATGGTGAAATAAGCAATATAGAGAATGAAGAGGCAGAAAAATCAGGATATCCTAGACTAGATAGGCAGAAGAAGCATACAATCGAAGTCGTAATCGATAGGTTAAAAGTTTCTGTGGAGGAAAAAAGCAGGTTGAACGAATCTGTTGAATCGGCATTGAAGGTCGGAAATGGACTCGTGATTGCTTCAATTGATGGTAAAGACAATCTATTTTCACAACGAAACGCGTGTCCTCTTTGCGAAATTAGCCTAGGGGATTTAGAACCACGGATGTTCTCTTTCAACTCACCGTTTGGAGCTTGCGGGGAATGTAATGGGCTAGGAGTTAAGATTGAATTCGATCCCGATTTAATTATTCCTATAAAGTCAAAAAGCATCTTGGAAGGGGCTGTTAAACCTTGGTCGGGCCATTTTGCTACGTTTCGCTCAGCGATGCTTGGAGACGTAGGAAAGCGCTTTGGATTTGACCTTAACACACCCATTTCCAAAATGACAAAGGATCAGCTCGATGTTATCCTTTATGGAAGTGATGAAAATATTCACTATAAATATGAATCAAGATATACCGATAGCAAATGGGAATACAGAGGATCGTTTGAGGGTGTAATCCCAAATCTGGAGAGGACATACAAGCAGACTGAATCCGAATCGAAGCGAGAGGAGATTATTCAATTTATGCGTGAACAACCCTGTGATGGGTGTCACGGAAGGCGCTTGCGCAAGGAAGCACTATCGGTAAAAATCCAGAACCATTCAATAATGGACGTTTGCGACCTTTCTATAGATAATTGCTACAAGTTCTTTAATACAATAGAACTTACAGAGAGTGAGAAGTATATTGCAAGAACGATACTAAAGGAGATCGTTTCACGAATCGAATTTTTACGTAATGTCGGCTTGAACTATTTAACATTGAATAGAATGGCAGCCACTCTTTCTGGAGGTGAATCACAAAGAATTCGATTGGCAACACAGATCGGTTCAAACTTGACTGGAGTGCTATATGTTCTTGACGAACCTACCATTGGTTTACATCAGAGAGACAATCATAGATTAATTGATACTTTAAAAAATTTACGAGATCTAGACAATACTTTATTGGTAGTTGAGCATGATGAAGAAGTTACCCGTAATGCAGATTGGATCATCGATATAGGCCCAGGGGCAGGTATCCATGGCGGAAACATAGTTGCCACAGGTACATTGGAAGATATTCTTAAAAACCAAAATTCTATTACCGGAGCCTTTCTAAGGAGAGAAAAAACAGTATTTCATCCTGGCAAGAGTCTGAAGAAACCTGAAAAATGGATAACTCTTCTTGGAGCACAAGAAAATAATCT
>DASWDL010000133.1:0-3154 GCA_036395315.1 Nitrososphaeraceae archaeon | reverse complement strand
TCTACGTGACGATGGTAAGATATGGACAGGGGTTATTACATTTAATGCTAGCAAGCCAATAGAAATTGAAGTCCTTCATGATTATTACCCTAAGATAGTACCCGACCTACAACACGGAGAACCATATCACGCAACTTTACCTGTAAATAAGTCAGGTACTATAGTAAATAGGACGATAGCCCTTTCGACAATGACTATGTTTACTGATACACCTGTGAGAGTGACAGATACTCCAATCAGTACAGGCTCATTTGTCTTCACGGGAAGCGCAGTGGTATTTCATAAAACAAGCGGTGAACCGTTTACAGTAACGTATACTGTTGGTGCAGTCGCTAAAAGTCCTAACCACTAGTTAATAATTGCCAAGATTAATCTCCCATGAGTTATGGGATAGTTAAAAATCGCAAATATACTAGACTACTGGAAAATTGAATTAATCCTTTTTATCGTTTAGGGCTGTTTGAAATATTCCGAGTCGCCTTTCTGCAAACTAGGCCGGTTTAATATCTCTCTTCTCTTTCTGCTACTCATTACCTCTTGTGTTCTTGAGGAAATAATCTCAATAAGTCTACCTTTTCTTGAATCACTTTTAGGCCTTAAAAGCCTCCCTAACCTTTGTATAAATTCTCTTCGGCTCCCACTTCCGCTTACGATTATGCCAAGTTCTGCATCCGGTACATCCACTCCTTCATCTAGAACCTTCGAGGTAACTAAAGCCATGAATCTGCCGGATCTGAACCCATCCAGGATGTCTTGTCGTTCTACTTTATTGGATTTATGAGTAATGAAAGGTATTAGAAATTCATTAGATATCTTGTATACCATTTTATTGTGTTGAGTAAATATAATGGTTTTAATTCCCCGATTTTCTAACAATATCTGTCTCAATTCGTCAAGTTTTGTTGAGCTGTTCAATGCTATATTAGATGCCTTGTTGCGCGCCAAAACAGCACGTCTAGCAAGATTACTCCTAGAAGATAACATAATTAGCCTTCTAAAGGCATTTGGCGTATTCATGTTTATGCCGATCTTTTTTAAACACATTCTGTAAATTTTGGTATGTTTAATATATTCAGTTTCTTCTTCTGGTGACATATTCACATGTCTTCTCTCTATTTCATATTCAGCAATATGTTTCCCTTTGGCCAAATTATATGCATTTTCCATATAAACAATATTCCCGACTAGTTGTGGAAATTCTTGATCCATACTATCTTCCCTTTCGATTGTGGCCGTTAACCCTAGTCTGTATGGAGCAACAAAGATTTCAGCTATTGACCTATAAGACGGAGCACCTAAGTGATGAACTTCATCAAATATTATCAAAGAAAACTTATTGCCTAGCCGAGAAGCCTTGATATACGCAGAATCATATGTCGATATAGTGATTGCTTGAAGATCTTCCCTGCCAGCACTTATTTGGCCTACCTTGATTTTATTAAAGTATCTAGATATTGCAGTTTCCCACTGATAAATTAAGTCAAGTGTAGGTACAATAACCAAAGAAGAGGAGCTGACCATTTCTATAGCCTTTAGTCCTACGATCGTTTTACCAGCACCAGTAGGGAGGATTATGCATCCACGTCTATGCTCTAAAGCCCAATTTTTTAGAGCTTCATTTTGGTAATTTCTCAGGTTTAGAGGGCTTGCGGTTTCTAGCGGATGGTGAAATGGAATCAGATCCAAAACTTTGTCTTCATAGGCTATTTTCTTCAGGTTAAGTAATTGAATAATTTGATTATAATGAAGGCCTTCAGCCCGTAGGCAATTTCGTATGGGATCATATTTTGCATTGGGAATATTCGCTATCCCCTTTATCAATATAGTACCACTATCGTATTCGAGCGTTACTTCGTTCAGTACAAAACATTGGAAATTGTTGTTATAAAAATATTTTAAATCAATACCTTATTCAGGTTACCTGCTTGCCATAATGTCCTCTATTTTATCAACAGCGCGCTAAAGTAGCTATGGGGGAATCTGGCTTAACGCAAAGTATCCATCATTTGAATAATAAAGTCAGTTAAATCATTCAAATTAGACCTAACTCTATAATTCTTAGATACAACACATCAATAGAGACCAAACAAAAGCATTATCTCGACTCTTAAGTTCTATGAAACTATTTGACCGGTAAATATTTTCCGTCCTGACTATATATTGCGGTCCCTTTGTGAAGGTTTATAGGATTAGAATTTTGGCTACTGCAAGCGTTCAATGATTCTATTATTGCAGAAGTTGGTTGTTTATGAAATCCACATTGAAACCTTATTACTGAATACTGTAGTTCGTTCAAGGGCATCGATTTCAAATTCAGTGACATTTCTTGCTTTACTATTATTAGCTTCTTCTGCAGAGGAATTAACTGAACTACTCGAATTCTCGTTATTTGAGTTGTTGTGGGTCAAATTCTGACTTTTGTCCCATACTATCCCTGCAAAGCCGGACTTGGACTGTTCAAGCTTTGGGTCAGTATTTTTAATGTCCTGTATTTTGCCAAGATTCTTGCCAACATTTTTTAGAACATCCTTCACCCCTTTTTTCAGATCTAATTGATCCACTTTTGAAGTCATAGATAACCAATTCTAACTTTCGTATTTAATAAACGGGGGTGAAAAACATTGTTCAAATGTAACAATGAAATCAGATTATTTTCATTTATGTTTATTTTAGTAGGAAAAAAAATCAAGTACTAGTGTTAATTGATATGTATTAAGACTTGTGCAAACGGAGATTAATGGCAAATGATCTTTCTCGGTGCTAACTTATGAGAATCGATATTTTTAATCAGCATCTTTAGTTCCTTACGAGACAATAAAGGAAACCAAAAGTTATGTCAATGGTTTGAGGGCACTTAAACATTCATATGGCATAGCTTATGACTAAGCATGTTCTCGACCGTGGAATACCTTAGACGCGATGTCTAATGTCTAATTGAGAACATGAATTCATTCAATTCTATTACAATAGTCTGGACCTGCATGTTCTCTAATGTCCTTCTTGTTGAACACTATAATGAAAAAGGGTTGATGCAAGAGTTAGACAAGTATACGATTTGTGAGATAAATTCCAACTATCCTGTTGGTCATCTTCGACTTTCCAACTAGAATGATAATTAAAAGTCGGCATAGGTCACTTCTTTATATTGGCAACT
>DASWDL010000132.1:0-6159 GCA_036395315.1 Nitrososphaeraceae archaeon | reverse complement strand
TCAAAGCTGCAGATTTTGAATTAATTAAGGAGTTGTCTAAACCAGGAGAAATGTGCGTCTATCATGTCGATATAAAATCACAGCCTAGTACAACCAACGGTACACTCACAGATATAGCACTGCAAAACCCAACTGACAAGGAAGTAAAATTTAGTCCTACTGCTACAGTCGTAATTGGAGTTGATGAAATAGCACCACTTACCGAAGAAGGTGGAGCCATGGGCAATATGACCGTGGGTAACAGTACTGGTTAACGATCCCCATTACTTTTTTATTTTTTATAACTTTATAGTACATTCGTCGGATGCACCAGAAATAATATTAACTATACGAAATAATCATATAAATGTCCATAATAGGGAGGCGATATGGGCTTAGTCATAATGGGTCAGGGACTTCTTATACATAGCCCCTGAACCATTTTTCATAGCATTCAGTCGTTCCTGTTTAGAGATCTCCTTTATTTTCGTCTGTCTCGATATTGTGTTAAATCTTTGAATACATAGTATTTTAGAAATGAATTTCGAGAATAAATATCATTTCTTTGGTATTTAACCAACAAAATAAAACTCTCAAATTTACTAAATGCTATATCTACCTTCAACTATCACGGGTCTTACTTCTCAGTAGAATTTGAAGGAGTTACGTATCCTTGAATTTCTCCAGTCTCATGAGGTTGCGTGCGAACAACAATGTTCACTGATCCATTATTCATTAGATTAGTTAGATCTGTAACGTTCTTACCAAATAGGAGGCCACTCAGATCACTAGACATTAGGACTCCTTTCGATAATTGGCCGTTCACCTCTCCTGTAGGAATTCCTGATTTGCCAGCAATCTCGACATACGGATTGAATACTTGTGCTAAATCTGTTCCATTCTGAAGACTAATATGAGCTCCTATGACTCCTTTGATATTTTTAACATCTACTTCATAAGCCATGTTTCCCTGGGGATCTACGTTAAATTTGGCTATGCCTGTTGCACTTGTACTGACTGGTGGTGATAAACTCTGGCTGGATAAGTTAGCTGTAAAGCTCATTTGTTGCGCAAATACTGGATTTAATATTATAGATATGGACAAAATACAGAAAGACACTATCGGAATGTAGCTTCCAATTGGGAATAACTTCAATCGTTTCATTTTTAGAGACATTTAAGACTATTTTATGTAATTATATCTATAAGTCTCTTACTTAATATTGTTAAGCTATTTTAATGGACTGCTGAACGGTAACTATAGAAAATTAGTAATAGTATAGCAGCTGCAAGACTTTTTGGGACAATGTTCCAACTGTAGCGAATCGTGGCATCCCTTAATACAGCGGCATCCGAGGTTATTCGGCTTCAAAAAAATGAAGTATTAGCCTTCTTCCATTTTCAATTTCAGATTATATGCTGAATTAAGGGCAGGAGTAATGGTACTGTCGATTAGTTTATCTATCGTGTCGAACGGAACTTTTTTGTCTAAATCACTCTTCAACATCTCCAATCCGGTTTGCGCATTTTCAGCGGCTGTTGAGTTCAAAGCTTTTGATTTAACATCCATATACAGTTCGACGACACTGGAAGAAAGAGCCTGCGCAGTTTGATATGCAGCTTCATTTACAATCTTCACAGCTGAGCTTGATGCATTCCCACCCACTTGAGACATGTTAGAATTAGCAACTTCACTGGTGCTAGAATTGGCAGTTCCCATTGACACCGAGCTCGATGCATTAGTTGTACTATTAGATTCTGAACTCTTATTACCTTCTTCATGTCCCACAGCCTCACCATAGTGCTCGAGGGTCTCTCCTACCAAGTCATTTATTGTTAAAGCCTTTACGGTTACGTTATTTAGTTGATTCTTATCAATACGAACGCTTAAAACTTCTCCCAATATTGCATCAACATTACTGACTTTGTCTTTGATATCAGAAGCAGTTGGTGGGTTGGTAGAATTGAATGCATTTTTAAGAGCCGTCAGGGAATCATTCAATTCATTGGATACCCTTTTGTTCCTTTCTGATATCTCCTTTGTCTGATTTGCATCTAGGTGCTCAGTGGTAGCTTCAGCATGTTCATGGGCGAGAGTAACATTTGTTCCGAGATTTTGCTGAGCAAGGTGGGCTTCAGTTTTTATCATTTCTAACAAAACTAGAAAAGTGGCGCTCTCATCCCCGGAAAAGGTATGAGCAAAAACCTGATTATTAATATTTGAGACTGCAACTGACGATATTATTGTAAGTATCAAAAAGCTAATTATAAATTTCTTCATATGATATCTTGTGACAATATAAGTATGTCTGGAACTTAAGTATTATGGTACACTAATCGAAAGACATCAGGACTATAAAAGAGTAACGCGTCGTCTTCAAACTTTTAATTTTTAACTTTAATATATTTAAGTCTCTTTACCTAATTATCATTAAATCTTTATCTTTCGAGAAAGAGAAAAAGCAGCTATAATTATCCCTATCAACCCTATTCCTGCACTACTCAAGGCAATGAAATATGTTTTTCCTAGATCAGCTTCAAAACCACCGATTGATGTTTTTGTATTTTGCATTTCTTTCCCCATTTGGACAAGTCCACCTTGAATATTCTGTACAGTATTGGACAGTTGACTTAAAACTCCCTGTACTTTCGCTCCCAGGTTGCCCCCTGACGAACTAGTATCAGCTGTATTGCTATCTGGGAATGAAAATGCCTGTCTGCTTTCCACGTTGTCAAGAGCTATTTCCGCATTTATATTCTGACCCTCAATCCCGCCACTCAAAACTACAGCATAAGAGGATCCTGATCGTGTGGGGATGGTCTTAGCTTCATACAGACCATCCATGGTTTCCGAGGGTACAAAGTCCAAATTTTTCGTTAATGTACCGTACTTTATGGAAGAGGTAACATTTCCTAAGGCATTAAACACCGGTTGGAGTTTTCCTTGGGGTCCTTTCTGAACTTGAACGGTAACGCCATTCAAATCGCCGGCAATTGGTGGTTCATTTAACCATCCAACTTCAAGCGTCACATTACCAAATTTTTTTGTTATGTGAGCGTAAGCATCATAGTGAGAACCCGGAACTGCCAAAATTACAGCTACAAAGATTGCTCCAGCAAAAATTACACCAAATTTAAGGGATATTAAATTCAAACAAAAAAATAGTTCATCGTTTTGCAATTTAATTCTTTGGCAGTATTTCTAATGGTTTTCGATAAGTGTACTACTCATTTCAATAAGTGTACTACTCATTTCGATAAGTGTACTAGTATTATGGTAATAATAAAATATTAGAGTATCCTATAATTAATAGCTGTGCAACATTTTTCTAGAAATATTACAATCATGATCATGATAATTCTTTCATTTTCGCTTATTTCTTCATTAGTGTTTCCCCCGAAAGTGACTTACGGCCATGCATTTGTTACCAGTAGTAGTCCTTCATCATCACAGTCTCTCGCTTCATCCCCGCAGGAAGTGGACGTGTTTTTCAGTGAACCTGTGGACCTCAAATATAGTAAATTAAAAATTCTGGACGACAACGGGAAACAAGTTGATACCCAGGAACTTCATTATTTGAAGGGAGATCAATCTGCTTTATCTGTCATGTTGCCGCCGTTAAAAGACGGAGTTTATACGGTGTCTACAACAGTACTTTCGCAAGCTGATGGACATGTTACTGATAATGCCTTTGTTTTTGCTGTAGGTGAAGCTGTAATTCCCTCTAATATATCGAGTAAGATTTCTCAAAAATCTGTTATTTATATCCCCGAAGCACTAGCGAGATTTCCAACACTTGTGGGACAAGTAATGATTGTCGGTGGCGCTTTCAGTACGCTTTGGTTATGGAGACCTGTGAACAGAATTGAAGGCATTTCTCTTATGATCGGTGAGGTTCGGAAGAAAATCGACAAAAGACTGGTGTCTATTTTTCTTATCGGCTCGATAATTCTAATAGTATCAGACATTGCAATTTTGGCGTTTCAGGCACAGGCTATTTCCGCCGGAATCTTAGATGTAATTGCTACGAGATTCGGGACTGTCGTACTAGCAAGAACGATCTTATCATTGGCCGTCTTTTCAATTTCCCTCTTCTTGTTCAAAACTAACCGAAGCGGTCCTCAAATCCTAACAAGGGGTGAAACTGTAGGAATATTGGCTCTTGGTGTCTCTTTGCTTTTAACGACCAGCATGATAGGACATGGTGCTGCAAATAACCAGTTTTCGCCCATTGCTATTGATTTTGCCCATAATTTGGTCGCTTCATTATGGATTGGTGGGGTTTTATACTTGGGGTTAGTATTTACCTCAAAACTGCAGGGAGATAACTCTCTTAGTCAGGATCGCAAGATCGCTCTAATATCACTTATCATTCCTCGCTTTTCCATTCTCGTAATTATGATACTTGGCTTTATAGTGTTTACAGGACCCTTCCTCTTGTTTATACTAGACGATAATTTACGACAGGTACTTTCTTCGTCGTACGGCTATACACTTATTGTCAAGCTATCTTTGGCTGTAGTCATGTTGGCAATTGGATCCTATAATCAGTTATCAATACAACGAAAGTCACAAGCATACACTTTAGTTGCAGTTTCCCTATCAACTGGTGGGAAGAGCCAAGAGCCGAATAGTCCTCCTGAACCAAATTTCGTTGATGGTCCTCACAAAAAATGGACTAAGAAGAATGATGGTAGAGACATTCCTTCTAGATTTTCTCGGTCGACTAAGATTGAATCTATTATAGGAATATTACTATTAGCATCTGTAGCTTTCCTAGTAAATACTGGTTTACCCAAGAGCGAATCACAAGGCCAGCTGCAAGAGCAACCATATGCCAGTTCAATGTTCTTCCAGCAGTCACAAGCTGGATTCAAATCAACTTATTTTGCTGACAATAATACAAGGGTAGTTCTTTCTATTGTCCCATATATCGTAGGAAGTAACAACTTTACAGTATCGTTTGTTGACTCCAATAATGTTCCTGTGGATGTGACTTCGGCGAACCTCCAATACACAGAAACCGAGAAGCCTATAGGACCAATAAGCATTGATTTACATAAAGTATCCAAAGGAGTTTATTCAGCTAAGGGAGCATTTGGAATACCTGGGTCATGGAACCTACAAATAGAAGGGAACCCAAATAAACCTAACTCTCCAGCCATCTCTGCCACGTTCAGTGATGTTAGAGCTAAACCAAAACTGGATCAATTGCAATTCAATATAACAGAATTTAATACTCCTAATAACTCAAGTCAGCCACTTTATCCAGTTTATGATAAGACCAGAAATTCTATATGGGTTGGTGATACTGCTATAAATAGTGGACAGATATTGGAGTATAACATTGCTACCAACAAATACCTTCAACATAAGATAAATGGAACTAACATAATTACCATCCTGGCACAAGATAGCAAAAATAATCTTTGGTTTGTGGATCCCATAACGAAAGTAGTTGGTGTTTACGAGCCAGTGACCGGTAAGTATAGATTATTCCAACTACCTAAGAACGTACTCCCATCTAGTATCGCAGTCGACCCCAATGACAACTTCTGGATTGCGTCTTCTACTACTAGCCAGATTCTTATTTTTAATACGAAAATGAGTAATATTACTAGAACCATAAGCTTGGAGAATGGAGCAAGACCTCTAACAATTGCAATTGACGCAATGTCCGGGCTGGCCTGGATAGCAGATGAAAGAGGAAAGCTAGTCATGGTAGATCCCGCTAACAATTATTCATCAACTGTGTACACACCCAGTGGAGTAAATAACACATTAAAAAGCCCTACCGGCCTTCTTCTAGATGATCTGGGCGATAGCATATTCATTTCTCAACACGAGGGTCAAAGGGTATCAGTATTCAATGTAATAACAAAGGCATTCCAGGACTACCCAGTTCTTGATCCTAAAGGTCTACCCTTCGGTATGGCTCTAGATAAATATGGTAACTTATGGGTCGCAGAGCATACAATCAATAAGATTGCGGTAATCGATCTACAAACCGGCAAATCCAAGGAAGTAAAAATTCCTAATCAAACTCCATTTGTTCAGTGGGTAACTTCAGATTCGGATGGAAATATATGGATTGCAGAACAAAGAGGTCATGCTCTGGGTATGATTACTAGTAAAGTTAGCACAGCGCCTCTACCATCCTCAATGAGACAATCATTCCC